>JADGEC010000136.1 GCA_016744575.1 Sulfurimonadaceae bacterium
ACCGGATATCGGTATCACTTCTTATACCTGGATGCAGATACATGGGACCAATGAGAGCTACAACTATCCCGTATTACGACTCTTTTGGGCACGTCAGCGTGATGGTCAATACGATCATCTCTGGGCTGTCGTCATCGTCAATGACCCATTGCCAGGAGAGATCTTCCAATATGTCTATACAGACCTTGGTCCACGTACGGATGAGTTCTTCTCTGCAGAGGTCCATGTCCGGGAGAACCTGATGATAGTCATGATCGATCGTGATGTCAAGCTGGCCTATAGAGTGGGTTATTGGCAAGATGTCTGGAACTATTATAAGGCTGGGATCTATGTCAACCGTTACCAAGATGGAGGAGAAGCCAGCGTGATATTCGAGTCACTAGAGTTCTTGCATGAGCCTTCGAAGATCGTAAGTCCTTATCATTAAAGTGTACTTTTTACTTGTTGAATATAAGACGTTTTATTATATGCATTAATGTGGTAAAATGCATTCATAAGGATCGTCATGCGTAAACTCATCACACTACTATCATCCATCATGCTGGTCATCATCTTTTTCGGATGTGCTGAGGACTCTGATACAGAGAGACAAAAAGTGTCTGTCCTTATCCCTCTTTATATCTTCTCTGAAGGCAATGAAGGGACTTTGCAGGCTGTTCATGATGCGGCGTCACAGCTGGATGTCACGGCGGTGATCAATCCAAATAATGGACAGTTCGATGCGCAGACACCGGGATTTGAAGCTTTTGTCGATGTCACAGCAGCTTTGGTCGAGAACAATGTGACGACCCTGGGTTATGTCTATACTCAGTACGGCGAACGTGATATAGAGGCAGTCAAGTCGAATATTCTGGCTTATGCGCAATCTTTTGATATGAATGGGATCTTCTTTGATGAAGCCGCTTCAGATGATGATCTAATAGCTTATTATCAAGACTTACGTACGTTCATGGATGAAGAGACTCTCTTCACTATCGCATTATTGAACCCGGGTGTAGCTGCGGATACTTCGTATGTCATAGGGGATGATGCCCCGGCAACTGACTTGGTCATCTTTGAGAAGCCCTATTATGAGCTTCAAGTAGAGAGTCTGCAGCCCTACCTTCTGGAACATGCTCCAGAGAAGTTCGTATGTATCGTGACAGAGACGCCTTTCTCTTTGATGAAAGAGATGGTAGATCGCTCGATCGCTTTGAATTGCGGTCATATCTATGTCACGGACAACGACTATGATCTGCTTCCATCTTATTGGGACGAGTTCGTCGACTATATGGTCGAGAAGAACCAGTAGAGAAGAGGACGTATGACAAAGCTCGAAGCCCGACTTCTGGACACCTCACCTTATCTCAAAGAGGTATCAGTCCAACGAAGAGATGGGCAGTTAGAAGCTAGGGTCTACCCTGATCTTGGACTTTTGAAAAAAGCTGATATCATCAACATCTATGAGGAGATCAAATGGTATGGCATCGAACTCTACAACATGCAAGCAGAAGAGAACGATAAGATACGGAGCTTTGAGATCGTGACTCGGCCGTTTTTGCATAAGCAGAATGATATTAGTGTACATGATGAGCGTGAGCCGGATGATGAGCTCTATAGAGGAGTGAAGAGTTATCTCAGCAGTGTTAGTGAGAGACCTGTTTATCCATTCTCTCATCTTGAGCTTGATCTGGGCCTGGACTCTTTAGAGTATGTGATGCTCTTTGAGTTTATAGAAAAAAGCTACGGTGTTCATCTGGATGAGCGTATATTTGCTCAAGTGATGGTGATGTCTGATCTTTATGAGTGGATAAAAGAGCATAAAAAAAAGTCTGATGTCACCGGAGTCGACTGGAATGATATATTAAGATATAAGAGTAAAGAACAGCTTGTGTTTTCACCGAAGATCATGATGGTATGGAAGTTCGCTCTCTTGCCATTTTTCAGACTTTTTTTTCGTCTGAAGGTCATCGGAAGAGAGAAGCTTCCCACGGCCCCTTTTATCATCGCACCGGCACATTACAGTATGCTTGATGGTTTTGTCATCCTCGCTTCTCTGCCAACGCCTGTCTTGAAAAAGAGTTTTTTTCTGGCGTATGAAGGAGAGTTTGGTACTCCGCGCCTAAAGCCCATCGCAAAACATTCGCAGATGCTTCTGATCGATATTGACAAAGAGCTCAAGGCTTCACTTCAGCGTACGGCTCTACCGCTTATAGAGTCTCAAAACCTTGTCATCTTTCCTGAGCACGCTCGCTCCCGCGACGGGAGATTACTGCCGTTTAAAAAGTTCTTTGCGATCCTCTCCAAAGAGTTGGATGTCCCCATCGTACCGACGGTGATAAAAGGGACTTTTGAAGCTTTACCCGCAGGACGATCGTTTCCGCGACCCGAAAAGGTCACGGTGAAGTTTCTTGAACCGATCTATCCGGGGGATGAGAGTTACGATGCCCTGAGCAGACGCGTCAGGGAGGCTATTGAGGCTGAGCTATAGCTATTTCAGTACATGGTGCGGTCTCAAGGATGATACTGAAACATGCGCCATTGTCTCTGTTCTCGACAGTGAGTTCGCCTTTCATGTTGTGCTCGATGATCACCCGTGACATATAGAGTCCGATCCCCGTACCTTTACCTTGCTCTTTGGTCGTAAAGTAAGGATCGAACACTTTGTCTATGATCTGAGGCGGTATGCCGCCGCCATTGTCTTCGATCTCAATAAGGGCTTTACCATCTTTACTGGCTATCCGTATGCTTATCTTATGCGATAGCATCTCTTTTTCGATCAGTATGTCTTTTGCATTGTTGATGAGGTTCACCAGCACTTGTGAGAACTCTCCGATAAAGCCTTTGATACATACATCATGATCGATCTCTTTGATGATCTCGATCTGATTGTTGTTGAGGCTTGAGCCCACGATGTCCATCACTGTCTTTAAGGCAGCATCGACATGAAATATCTCCGACTCTTTATTTGGTTTGAAGAAATCTCTGAAGTCATCGATCGTCTGTGACATCTGCTGCGTCAATCGCTTTCCCTTCTCGACAGTACGAGCCAGATAACGATCATCAAGAGCTCCTTCCTGATAGGCAAACTCGATGTTTTGTAATAGTAGACCCAGAGCATTAAGTGGTTGTCTCCACTGATGAGCGATGTTACCTATCATCTCTCCCAGTGCGGCATGTCGAGACTGTTGTATAAGGACCTGTTCCTTCTGACGTGCCAGTCTTAATGCCTGGTCGACTCTTCTTTTTAGGGTAGTGTTGATGGAGCTCATCTTCATGATATAGTCGTCTTGAAGTAGTTTTACTCGGCTTGCCAATGCCCATGAAAGGAAGATCATCTCTAAAGTCGAACCGATCTGTTGAGCATATTTGATAACAAAATAGCCTTGCAGGATATTGAACTTATTAAGTATGAAGATGACGGTACCAAGCAAGAAAGCACTCCAGCCCGCGACATAGAAACGAGCTGGATAGAAATCCTTACGTACGACAAGGATACCTGCGCTCAGTAACAAGACTGGTACGATTAGCGTGAAGAGTGCGATCGCACGGATCGTATAGTGATAGGGCAGGAACATTGAGGCGAGGAAGGTCAAAAGTGCCAGGAACATAAAAAGAGATATCCAGCGGTCTAAAGAGGGAATATACTTTTTAGTCTGAAGAAAGACCTTCCCGAACAGTAGTGAGAAAAACATGATCAGGGAGGTCGACAGAGGAACGCCTTTTTCGATCATCAATTCCCAATTTGGCCATAAGTAGATGATACCAAGACCATCAAGAGAGAGCTGCCACATGGCCATCGAGCTTATAAAGAACAGATAGAGCCCATAGTTTAACTCACGGGTATAAAGATAGAGGATCAGGTTATAGAAGAAGATGATAAGAAAGACCCCGTAGTATAATCCGGTAAAGACCCATTTGATCTGTTGGTTGAAAATAAAGTCATTGTTGGACTTTATAGTCATAGGTACTTGCAGCGATCCCTGCGTCTTAACACGTAACAGCAAGGTATATGTGGTATTTTCCTTAAAAGGGAGACGAAAGTCAAAATACCTCTTCTCGAACTCCAACTCTTCTTTTGGTAGCAGGTCCCCGCCCCTTGTGAGCACACGATGTCCATTGCTCTCATTGATGATATAGAGATCGATGTGATCAAGAAGAGGATACCCGATGCTCAACCACCATAGCTCCTCTTTTTCCGCAGCATCAAAGCTGACCGAGGTCTTGATCCAGTAAGCTGAGGATGTGAAACCGAAATTAGGAGAACCTTCTGGAAGCTTGGAATAGGTGCTACTCAATGCTTTTTCAATGTCCATAGTACCTGAGGGATCTTCATGGAAATAGAGAGCATCTCTTAAGGGTATTGAAGATGTGTATGTGTCGATGAGGACCTCTGCGACTAAAGCGTGAAAGGACAAAAGAAGAAAAAAGATGATGCGAAACATTGAACTCCTATTGGGAGGCATACTTTTTATAGTTGTTGATTGTAACATATACCTAGGCATTATGGACTCAATACTTCGTATCTTTTATAATGTTCATATGGCCGATCTTGAAGGATGGGATGATGAAAAAGTCATTGTTGCTCTTGTTGGTCACACTGTTACTGTGGTCTTGGTGTAAGATCGACACACACTTGGAATCCTTTAGACAAAAAGGAGAGTAAAAAAGTCCTTTACTTTGATGCGATAGTGAAGTGTGATGGTGATGTATGCAGTCTCAAGCTAAATGAGGGATCTTTAGGCTGACTGAGAAGAAGCTATTATGGCTTTTTATCGGTACCGTCTTTTAAGAAAGTGTAGCCCGTACCTCTTCAGCCACCTTCTTCGCATCGACCTTCATCAGTAAGATCGCTCCGATGATGAAAAAGACACTTACTGATGCTATTCCTGCCCGAGAACTTTCTGTTGTGACGGCGACGATACCGACCAGTGCTGGTCCAAGGATCGCGGCAAATTTACCCAGTACATTGTAAAAACCAAAGAACTCGGCTGCGTACTCTGCCGGGATCATCCTGGCGTAGTAGGAGCGGCTTAGTGACTGGATGCCACCCTGGACAAGAGCGATGAGAACGGCAAGGAGGTAAAACTCAGAGACCTCCTCCATGACCGATGCCCAAAGGGTGATGAAGAGATAGATGGCTATAGCGAGAAGGATGGCTTTTTTCGTCTCCCATCTTTGTGCCAGCCAGGCGAAGAAGAGGGTCGCGGGAAAACCGATGAACTGCACAAGAAGCAGTGCGATGATGAGGCTGTTTGGGTCAAAGCCTATGGCCATTCCATAATCGACTGCCATACGGATGATGGTGTCGACACCGTCGATGTAGAGCCAGTAGGCTACAAGGAAGAGCAGTAGGCCTTTCATCGCGCGAACTTTTTTCAAGGTACCGACAAGTCGTCGGTAACCAAGTAGGGCACTCTGTATGGTCCCGATGCTCTCCTCGTCTCTTTTCTCTTCGACAAAGAAAAAAAGCGGAAGTGAGAAGAGTGCCCACCAGATAGCTACGGTGATAAATGCGACTTTTACGGCTTCTGTCGCATCTGCCAATGAGAAAAAAGCCGGAAACTGGACCATGGCGACATTAAGTGCAAAGAGTATGCCGCCACCAAGGTAGCCAAGGGCAAAGCCCAGTCCAGATACCTTGTCAAATGTCTTCTCTTTGGCGATGGAGGGGAGCAGGCCGTCATAAAACGTGTTTGAGCCCATAAAACCGATGTTACCAAGTACATAGACAAACACGGCCATCTCCCACTCACCTTTTCCTACAAAAGCGAGTGATGCACTCATCAAGATGCCTAAGTAGGCAAAGAGGAAAAGAAAGCGTTTTTTTAGACTTCCTACGTCAGCGATAGCGCCAAGTAGTGGGGCAATAAGCACGATGACCAGACTGGAGAGGGCATTAGCCATACCGAGCTGAGCTGTACTCATGGTCACATCAGCTTCAGCGCTGAAGTAGGACTTGAAAAACAGTGGGAAAAAACCGGCCATCACGGTCGTGGCATAAGCGGAGTTCGCCCAGTCGTACATAGCCCAGGAGTAGATGCTTCTTTTATCGTTCATCTCATCATCATAGCTGTTTTTATCAACATCAGGTACGATCTGCTCCAAGATAAGAGAAAATAGTCCCTATCTGTAGTCGGTGGGTGACATCAGTCACAAAGTCCAGAGAACTTATTTAGATAGAATGAGTCATGCGATTTAAAGATCTTTTCAAGAGAGCTGGACTTATTGCTGCCCATCGGGGTAACCGATCACAACGGCCGGAAAACACGCTCTCTGCTCTGCAAGAAAGCATCGGGAAGTGTGACTTTATCGAGATCGATGTGCAGCTGAGCAGTGATGACATACCTATCATCATCCATGATGAGACACTAGAACGCACTACGAATATAGCGGATATAGCTCGCTTTAAAGATCGTTACCCCTGGCGTGTCGAAACATTTACCCTGGATGAACTTGAGTCTCTGGACTATGGTAGCTGGTTTTACAAAGAGGGCACTTTTGGAAAGGTCAAAGCTGAAAGTAGGCAACTTTTGGAAACAAGAGCTGAACCTTTATTGACATTGGAACAGGCTCTGGTGTTTGCAAAAGAGCAGCAGGTGTTTTTGAATGTCGAGATAAAAGATCTACATGCGTATTTCCCGGATAGAGAAGTCGTGAGTATTATCATCGAGCTAATACAAAAGCTACATGCAGAACCCTTTGTCCTTTTATCATCCTTTCGACATGCGTATCTTCTGCTTTGTAAAGTGTTGGCTCCGGAGATACCTACTGCGGCGTTACAAGAAGGGTCGCATCCGAAAGCTCTTTTCGCTTATCTTGATAGTCTCTCTATCGATGCCTATCATCCTGATGAGAAGATACTTGATAGAGTGATGACTATCAGACTGCGTCAAGCGGGTTATTTTGTAGGTGTCTTTACGGTAAATGAGAGTTTGCGCCAACAGGAGCTGTTTGAATGGGGTGTCAATGCGGTCTTCACGGATTTTCCAAATAATAAAGGATGATAGAACTTGTTTTAGCATGTTTCAAGAAGTGTGGCGCTAGAATGAGAGATAAGACTCCAGAACGTTGTGAGGGATAGATGCGTTTAATACTCTTACTTGCACTCCTTACGACTACTATGCTTTTGGCGCAGTCACCTGCGACGGATTCATCGAAGAAGAGTCCTGCGACTCCTGTGGTTGAGAGCCTTTATGAAGAAGAAGCTGGATACGGATTTGATGAGTTCGAGGATGAGTTCTCAGAAGATAGCGAGGAGGAGCCTTTTGACCCGCTCAGTGGTTACAACCGGGTGATGACAGACTTTAACGATATGTTCTATACCAAGGTGCTTTTTCCAGTAGCTAGAGGATATGGCTATGTCGTACCCGAAGGCGGGCGGGTAGGGGTGTCGCGTTTTTTTGATAACCTTCATTTTCCCATTCGTTTTGTCAATAACATACTCCAGTTAAAACTCTATAACAGCGGGGAGGAGTTGCTGAGGTTCTGCATCAACAGTACCCTGGGTATCTTGGGATTTTTCGATCCTGCCAAGGAGTGGTTTGAGCTCGAAGCTCATGATGAGGACTTTGGACAGACTCTGGGTTTTTATGGGGTCGGAGGTGGTTTTCATGTCGTCTTGCCGATCTTGGGACCTTCGAACCTGCGAGACTCGCTCAGTATCTTTGGCAACATGTACCTTGATCCGCTCATCTACTGGGATGTCAGAAGTTATAACTTGCTAAAGAACAACTGGCAGGCCTTGGGTGTCAAAGCTATTGATATCACCAATGAGGCCTCGCTTCATTCACAAGAGTATGAGAGCCTGAGAAGAGATGCAGTAGAGCTCTATCCATTTTTTAGAAATGCGTATAGACAAAACAGAGAGAGACAAATAGAGGAGTGATGATGAGAAGAAAGACATTAAAGATGATATCTATGTTGATAGTCAGCTCACTCTTTTTCCTGCCAGCAATAGCAGATGAGACAGATGAGTTGACGATGGTCGTTAAAGATAAGGTCGCTGAGGTCACAAGACTGATCAATGATAAAAGTATGAAGAAGGTGACGAAAGATGCGGAGATCATCGCAAGCATCGAGGACTTGGTCGACTTCGCGCTGATGGCAAAGTTGAGTCTTGGGAAAAAGGCGTGGTCACAGCTTAGTAAAGCGAAGCGAAAAGAGTATACCGCCATCTATATCAAACGGGTCAAGGCCTCCTATCTTGAAAAACTCTACCTCTATACGGATGAGAAGGTGATCGTCAAGAAGGGTATCAAGAAGAAAAAAAGGG
>JADGEC010000137.1 GCA_016744575.1 Sulfurimonadaceae bacterium
ATGTCCTGTTTTCGAAAGCACAGACAGTCGCAAAATCGATCGCCCTGGTCTCAGCTGATGCGATGGTGACAGAGGATGATAGCTTTATCGTCGAACATGTCCAGAAAGTACTAGAGGACAATGAGGAGATCATCTATACCCTGGTCAGTAAACGTGATGACTACACCATCTATAACGATGCAGCGAAGTGGTCGCTGATGCAGACTGTTCCCATCCCCTTGCAACAGATGCAACGTGAAGAAGCACTAGGAAGGATCTTACATAGCGAGCTTACTGAGAAGGAGGTCTACCATTTTAGTTACCCGGTACTCTTTTCCAACATCAAGTGGGGCTGGGTCTCTATCGGCTTCTCTCTCGAACAGTATGAAAGAAACCTGCGAAACATCTATAGGAACAGTGTACTGCTCTTGTTTGCGATGTTCATCGTATCTGTCCTGCTCTCCTACATCCTGGCCCAGTGGCTGGTAAAACCCATCCTTTCACTCAACCGTGCCGCCAGACAGGTCGCTTCGGGGGACCTGAGCGTGAAGGTCGATGTCACCAGTAAGGATGAGATCGGTGAACTTGCCAGCAGTTTCAATTATATGATCAATGCATTGAAAGAGTCCGATGCCCAGCTGCGTGGTTCCAATGATCTGCTTGAAGAGCGTGTAAAAGAGCGGACCGAAGCACTGAACCAACTGAACCTTGAACTTGATGAGCGGGTCAAAGCAGAGGTGCACAAGCGTAACGAACAGGAGCAGATCCTTATCCATCAGTCGCGTTTTGCTGCGATGGGAGAGATGATCGGTAACATCGCACATCAGTGGAGGCAACCGCTTAACGCACTGGGACTGTTACTGCAAAATATCGAATATGCTTATGAGATGGATATGCTTGATGAGGCTTACATCAACCGTACGGTAGAAAAAGGAAACCGTCTGACAAAGACGATGTCACAGACTATCGATGATTTTAGAAACTTCTTCAAGCCTAATAAGGATTCAGAGTCATTTTCCGTCTCATCTTCACTGACAATGACCATGGAGATGGTCAGGTCCAGTCTTGAGAACAACATGATCGAGATCGTCGAGGATGTCGACTCCTCTATATGTATGGACGGGTTTCCCAGTGAGTTCTCTCAGGTACTATTAAACCTCTTTAACAATGCTAAAGATGCTCTGGTGAGTAACCGAAGCTCCGGGCGGACGTTGTCGATACGTATCTTTTTGGAAGCGGATAACGTACATATCGAGATCGATGATAATGCCGGAGGGGTACCTGAAGCTATCATCGAGAAGATATTCGATCCCTACTTTACGACCAAGGAAGAGGGAAAAGGGACCGGTATTGGACTTTATATGTCAAAAGCTATTATTGAGAACAATATGAAAGGCAGACTGCTGGTCAAGAATCATGGTGATGGTGCAAAGTTCACCATTGTAGTGCGATCAGTACCATGTAAAGGAGAATGACCCATGTCAAAGACGACGAATATAGAGATGTTTAAACGCTATAGCATCCTTTATGTAGAAGATACAAAGGAGATAGTCGAGGAGGTCGCATTCTTCCTCGAACCGAGAGTCAAAGCGTTGTTTACTGCTTATGATGGTGAAGAGGGACTTGAGATATTTGAACGCGTACGTCCGGATATCATCATCACTGATATTCAGATGCCAAAGATGGATGGCCTGAAGATGATCGAACAGATCCGTTTGATAGACCCATCGATCCCTATCATCATCACAACGGCCTTTAATGAGACGGATTATCTGATCAGTGCTATCAATCTCGGTGTAGATGGTTATCTGATGAAACCACTGAACCTTAAAGAGCTGATGAGACGTTTGGAAAAGATCATGCAGCCGATGGAACTCAAGCAGGCGCTCGTGGACAAAAACGCTGAGCTCGAGACGATCAACGCGAACCTCGACCAGATCGCCAAAGAGAAGACAGAGAAGCTTGAACATACTTACAACCATGATATCCTGACCGGGTTGGAAAACTTCGTCAAGTTGGGAGAGGATATCAAGAGTGGTCTCTACAGACATCTCGTCTTGCTTGATATCTCCAACTTTTCGACACTTAATAAACAGTATGGCAAAGAGTTTGCCAACTTGATACTTAAGGGTGCTGCCAGGGGACTGGAACGCAACATGTTTGAATCGACACGGCTGTACAAGACTGAGTCAGACCGTTTTGTGGTACTGATGCGAACGGGTGAGACGAAAGAGGTCGAACAGCTCTGCGAGCAGATCATCAGTTTCTTTGATACCCAAGCCATCGAGGTAGAAGACGTGGGGATCTATATCAACTTCTCCATAGCGATCTCGGGAATAGATGGTAACGAGTATCCCATGGTCAGTGCTGAGTATGCCCTGGACATCGGGAAAGAGTTGGGTAGCCGCTATTACTATCTCTACAACGATTCGGCCGAGAGTATTAAAAAAGCCAAAGAGGCTATTAAATGGTTGAACATCACCAAGACGATGATCCAGGATGATGCCATCGAACCCTATTTTCAGCCTATAGTAGATACATCGACAGGTGAGATCGTCAAATATGAGGCACTGGCACGTGGTACATATAAAGGTGAACTGTTTTCCCCATATGTCTTCATCGGTTCTGCTGAACGGCTTGGCCTCATAGGTTCTATTACCCGTATGATGATCAAGAAGAGCTTTGATTTCTTTGAGGGTACTGGATACAGCTTCTCGATCAACATCACGCAGCGAGACCTCTTAGATGATTATCTGCTGGCATTTTTAGAGCAGAAACTTGAACATCATACTATTGAACCTTCTCAAGTGACTTTTGAGATCCTTGAGAACGTCACGGTAGGCGAACACCATAAGTTGGTCCTTGAACAGTTGAAAGCGTTCAAGAAGCGAGGATTTAAGATCGCTATCGATGATTTTGGAGTCGAGAACTCCAACTTTAGTCGTCTGCTCGAGATCGACTTTGACTATATCAAACTCGATGGCCTTTTCATCAGACAGCTTGAGAATAATGAGAAAGACAGGGTCATCGTCTCTGCGATGGTCAGTTTGGCACGTTCTTTGGGCATAGAGACGATAGCAGAGTTTGTCGAGAACGAGAGACTGTATGAGATCATTAAGGAATGTGGTGTCGATATGGCACAGGGCTATCACTTAGGTAGACCATTAAGTAGACGTAATATCGACTTATAGAAGGGAATAGGATTGAAGACGTTAAAAGAGAGTAGCTTACTTTCACTGATAATCGTCCTTTTACTTTCCATGAGCATAGATGCCGCAGAGTTGGACGAACTGTTGACATTAGATATGGAAGCGCTGACAGATGTGGAGATCTCGACAGTCTACGGTGTATCAAAGATGGATCAACGCACGATCGATACTCCGGCAAAAATCACTATCATAAGCGATGATGAGATAGAGCGTCGTCACTATAGGACCTTGGTCGAAGCACTCTCTGCACAGAGTGGGTTCTATACCTCATGGTGAAGTGGCGATGATGGTCGGAAGTCATGGGACTGACCCGGAGCGTGTGACACTATCACAGCAGTTTGAGAACAAGGCGCAGTTTCTGCTCTCAGCTACACGTTTTCACTCTGATGGTGAGGATGATCTCTACATGTCAAAGATGATCATAGAGAACAATATGCATGGTAAGATCAGTGTGGAAAATATGAAAGAGGGTGCAAAGTCCATGATCTTCATGCCGCTTGCGAAGGATACGAAGTGCTAAAGACTTTAAGTAAGATCGATTACCCTAGAGAACTGATCGAGACACTGTTGAACGCAAGGGCCGGAGCAGTGACGTCAGGTGTGATTGCTCCTTTGGTACTCTTTTATATGCTGATAGATCATGTTGCCATAACTATGATAGCTGCTTTGACCGCTGGACAGATAATCCTTTTTATCATCCGCATGATGATCGCAAAAAGTACTTTACAGATCATCTCTACGGCAGATAAAAGTCGTGTTGAGAGAAGCTTGAAGTATTATCTGCTGCTGCTCTTTGGCAGTACTTTTTTGTATGGGATCACTGGGCTTATCACGTTTGTATATGCAGATATGAACACGATGTTTTTCTTTATAATGGTCGTGTCTGGTCTATCAGCTGGCTCGATCTCGACATTGAGTCCGGTCTATCATGCAGTGTTTATCTATAATACAGTGATGGTCTTGATCTTTATTTTGACTCTGCTCTATCTTGGTACTACGTCTGTGCATTACTTTGTAGCCTTCTTTTTCATGATCTATCTTTTCATAGTCCTTCCGTCATCTTTTAGGATATATAAAGCACTTAGAGACTCATTTGAGCAAAGAGAGAAGATAGAGATGCTGAACAACTCCCTGAAAGAGAAGGTAAAAGAACTTGAAGAGAAGAACAGAAGTTTTCAAGACTTGCTTGATATCACCATGGAGACGATCGTGATCTTTGATGTTGATAATAAGATCGTAGATATCAACCAGTCGGGTCTGGATCTGTTTAGACTCAAAGAGAAGGATGAGGTCTTAGGTCGAAGTATTACAGACTTTGTCCCGGAAAGTGAACTCCCGAAAATGCAGGAATCGGTACGACATGTTACCTCGGAACCCTATGAGATAGAGCTAAAAAAAGATGATGGCATGCTCTTTCCTACTCTTTCGAGTGGAAGAGATATGGTCATAGACGGAGAGAAGGTCAGGATCGGGACCATCTGGGACCTTACTCAGGTCAAAGAGAAAGACCGACTACTCTTCCAACAATCCAGACAGGCAGCAATGGGTGAGATGATCGGTAATATCGCTCACCAGTGGCGGCAGCCGCTGAATGCACTGGGCTTACTGATGCAAAACACCTACTACTCTTTTGAGTCTGGTGAGTTAGATAAAGAGCAGTTGAGACGCTCGACAGAGAAAGGGCAGAGACTGATGCAAAACATGTCTCAGACTATCGATGATTTCAGAGATTTTTTCAAGCCAAACAAAGAGGTCGAGCGCTTTAGTGTCTCAAGTGCCGTCAATAACGCGGTAGAGTTGGTGTCTGCGAGTTATAAGAACAATGCTATAACACTGGAGCAGATACTTGATGATGAGCTGATGCTCGATGGTTACCCCAATGAGTTCTCACAGGTGCTTTTAAATATTCTCTCAAATGCCAAAGATGCACTGCAAATAACGTCTCCTGATAAAGCAGCTGTCAGAATAAAAAGCTACAATATAGATAAGAGTGTGATAGTGGAGGTAGAGGATAATGCTGGAGGGATCGATGAGAAGATCATACAAAAGATATTTGAACCCTACTTTACCACGAAACAACGTGATGTCGGTACAGGGATAGGGCTCTATATGTCAAAGATGATAATCGAGAACAATATGAATGGGAAGATCAAAGTGATGAACACGGTCGAAGGTGCACGGTTTAGCATCACCATCCCGCTTTTTGGAGAGCAAGAATGCTAAGTAAGATAACACTGCTTTATGTAGAGGATGAAGCGGATATCCTCGAAGAGGTAGAGTTCTTTTTAAAAAAGAAGTTAAAGCATGTCTATACTGCTTCGAATGGGGAGGAGGGTCTGGTCTCCTTTAGGGAGCATCGACCTGATATTATTGTTACTGATATCCAGATGCCAAAGCTTGACGGCCTTGGAATGATCAAGCAGATAAGAGAAGAGGATCCAGATATCCCCATCGTCATCACATCAGCCTATAACGAGAGTGACTTTCTTCTACGTGCGATCAATATGGGTGTTGACAGCTATCTTCTCAAACCAATCGATCTTGCAGAGCTCATGCGTAAGATAGACAAGCTTGTCGAGCCGGCCCGATTACGCAAGGACTTATTAAAAAGAAATGATGATCTCTATGATATGACGGTGAGACTAGAAGACGATGTCGTCTATCGTACTTTGCGGCTGGAAAAAGAGCGAAACCTTATTAAGACGATCATTGATGCCATACCTGCAAGTATCTCTTGGAAAGACAGCAAGTTCGTCTATCAGGGAGCTAATCTCTCTTTTCTTAAGGAGAACGCTCTACTAGATGATAAAGCTTTGATCGGAAAAAGTGATCGCGATCTGCATCACAAAGAGCAGGCTGACAAGTACTACGAGGACGATAAAGATATCATTCGTTCAAAGCAGGCAAGGATCGGTTATGAAGAGAGCCAACATCATACTGATGGCTCGACAAGTTATTTTCTGACCTCAAAAGTCCCCCTGATAAATGAGCAGAGGGAAGCTGAAGGTGTAGTCTGGATAGCTCAGGACATCACCGAGCAGAAAGAGGCAGCATTAAGACTAAAAGAGAGTGAAGAGAGTCTTGCAGAGGCACAGAAGATCGCTCATCTGGGAAACTGGAACTGGGATCTTATTAGTGGTGAAGTAAGATGGAACGATGAACTCTTCCGTATTTATGGAGAGGAACCGCAAAGTTTTATACCGACGTATGAACGCTTTTTAAGCTATATTTCTGAGAATGAGAGAAACAAGGTCGAACAGGCTATCAGTAAGAACCTTGCAGATGCGAACTGCCCTTATGACATGGTCCATGAGACACTCCATAAAGATGGGACTATACACTTTGTACATGAGATGGGAAAAGTCATCTATGATAGTGAGGGTCAACCGGTCCATATGATCGGGACAGCGCTGGATGTGACGAAGCAGATCACAGATGAGAAACGACTGACCGAACAGAAGAACGCACTTGCGCATCAGGCACATCATGATGCCCTTACCGGCCTTCCAAACAGAGTGCTCTTTACTGACCGACTTGACCAGGCTATCAACAAGGCGAAACGAAACGATGAGCAGATCGCGATCTTCTTTATCGATCTGGACCATTTCAAACAGATCAATGACTCTCTAGGTCATGAGGTCGGTGATGAGGTCCTAAAGATCTTTGCCCATCGATTGCACGAGAGTGTACGTGAAGAGGACACGCTTTCAAGGATGGGTGGTGATGAGTTCATGGTCATCATGGAAGACCTGCCAAGACTGCAAGCGGTCTCTGTCGTGGCGCAAAAGATCATGACCGCTATGGAGGAGCCATTGCATATCTCTGAGCAGATGCTTTATCTTACCAGCAGCATAGGGATAAGCATCTATCCGCAAGATGGAGAGAATACGCAACTACTTATCCGAAATGCCGATGCAGCGATGTATAAAGCAAAAAGTGAAGGTAGGAACACTTATCAGTTCTACACCATGGAGATGACGGAGATCGCATTTGAGCGGGTGTTGATGGAGACCAATCTTCGCCGAGCTATAAAGAACAGAGAGTTTGTCGTCCACTATCAACCACAGATCGATGCTCGAACAGATAAGATCATAGGTATGGAGGCATTGGTGCGTTGGGAGCATCCCGAGATGGGACAGGTCCGGCCAGCGAAGTTTATCCCTCTTGCAGAAGAGAGTGGGATGATCATACAGATAGATGAATGGGTGATGCAGACTGCGATGAAGCAGATAAAGCAATGGCATGATGAGGGTCTGGACCCAGGACGCATCGCATTAAACCTCTCTATCCAGCACATCATGCAAGAGAGTTTTATCCCCGACCTTGATGAGATGCTGTTGGTAAGTGGATGTAAAAGTGAGAATATTGAGTTAGAAGTGACAGAGACGCAGCTGATGAAAGACCCGCAACGTTCTGTCACGGTCTTGAAGGCTATCAGTAAGCGAGGCCTCTCTTTGGCGATCGATGACTTTGGGACAGGCTACTCATCACTATACTACCTTAAACATCTGCCTGTGGATAAGTTGAAGATAGATCTCTCACTTGTCAGAGACCTACCTAATGATGAAGAGGATATCGCTATCACTCAAGCGGTGATAGCATTGGCAGATAGTATGGGTCTAAAGGTCATCGCAGAGGGTGTGGAGACTGTGATGCAGCGAGACTTTCTGCTTGAGAACGGATGTCATGATCTTCAGGGGTATCTTTATAAAAAACCTGTGACAGCTGAAGAGATGACCGTACTCCTAAGAGAGAAGAGGTCATCGAGCTAGACTTTTCTATGCTCCTTTTATAGACCTTTTTTTGCTTCTCCCGGCTACTAAATAGCTTACTTATATCAAGCCACGGAGTGCTATTTCTAATGAAGCAACATGACACACTATATTCGCTCTAGGAGTAAGAGATAAGCCATCATC
>JADGEC010000138.1 GCA_016744575.1 Sulfurimonadaceae bacterium
AAGTTACTATGAGTAGTATAAGCAGTGAAGAGATCACAAAAACATTAAGCTCCCAAGCAAAAACAACAAGCTTAAAAAAGGTGTTCTTACTCTTGATTTTTTTAGCCTTGCTTGGAGTGACATTTTTTATGTTTTTTATGAACAAGGGTGAATCTGTTGTTAAGTACAACTTTGTTTCCCCAATCAAAAAAGATTTAATAGTAAGCGTTTCAGCGACTGGAAATCTAGAACCAACAAACAGCGTAGACGTAGGGATAGAAGTCTCTGGAACAATTTTAGAGATCTATGCCGACTATAATGACATCGTTAAAAAAGGGCAATTACTTGCAAAACTAGACACAACCAAACTGGAGTCTCAAGTAAACAGTACAAAAGCTGCACTCAGCGTAGCAAAGGCAAATCTACTAGAGAGTAAAATCAATGTAAAAGACGCAAAAAGAGAGCTTAACAGAGTTCAAGAACTATATAAGGCTACAAATGGAAACTACCCTTCCATAAAAGAGATAGATAGTGCACTTATGAATTATGAAAAAAGCAAGGCTAGTAATAGCGCGCTAATAGCGCGAAAAGCACAAGCACAAGCACTTTTAGAATCAAACCAAGAGGATTTAAGAAAAGCGATCATTATCTCTCCAATAGATGGAGTAGTACTTAACAGAGCCGTTGAAGTTGGACAAAGTGTTGTAGCAAGCATGGAAATACCCACACTTTTCACCCTCGCTGAAGATCTGAAAAAAATGGAAGTTATCGTGAGTGTTGATGAAGCCGATGTTGGACAGGTAAGTAAAACACAAGAGGTGGAGTTTAGCGTTGACGCATACCCCGATAAAACATTTAAAGGCTTTATCAAGCAAGTACGTATGAACTCCGTAGTAGTTAACAACGTAGTGACCTATGAGACGGTTGTAACGGTTGATAACTCAGACTTGTTACTTCTACCTGGCATGACTGTATCAGCAGATATTACAACGAAGTTTATAGAAAATGCTCTTCTAGTTCCAAATGTAGCTCTTAGGTTTTCTCCTCCAAAAATAGAAGAAAAAAGTCAAAGCTTCACTCTATTTGGCCGCCCTCCCATCAAGAAAAAAAGCGATTTATCAACAAACTCTAAAAAAATCTGGATTCTTAAAAACAAACAAGCAGTAGCAGTTCCTATAGACTTAGGTGATAGTGATGGCATAAACAGTGTTATCCTCAATAGTGAAATATCTCTGGAAGATAAAATAATAACAGGCATAAAAGAGAGCCAAGAATGAGTTCAAGTCCTGCCCTTATCTCTTTAAGATCTATCTCAAAAGTTTATGGGAAAGGCGAAGCGAAGACTTATGCCTTAAAAGGGATAGATCTAGAGATAAACGAGGGTGAATTTGTGGCCATTATGGGAACAAGCGGTTCTGGAAAATCTACTGCTATGAATATCATAGGCTGTTTGGATTCACCAACTTCTGGTGAGTACTTTTTTAAAGGTGTTTCAGTTGCCACTCTAAATAGAAATCAAAAAGCACTTTTGCGTCGTAACTATCTAGGTTTTATATTTCAAGGTTTTAATCTTCTTGGTCGAACGACAGCCCTTGAAAACGTAGAACTTCCTCTTATCTATCGTGGGGTAGAAAAACACAAACGATTAGAGATCTCCAATGACGCTTTATTAAAAGTGGGTTTAGAAAACGTGGCAGAGCATACTCCGGCAGAACTCTCAGGGGGACAACAGCAACGTGTAGCAATAGCTAGAGCGATAGCCACAAACCCCTTAGTGATCTTAGCGGATGAGCCAACGGGAAACCTTGATAGCGTTAGAAGTAAAGAAGTTATGCAACTGCTTCGCTCTTTTAATGAGATACAGGGCATAACAATCATTATGGTAACGCATGAAGAAGATATGGCGAAGTATGCAAACCGAACCATTATTTTTAAAGATGGTCTTATAGTGCAAGATACAAATAGAGGAGAGGCTTAATGTTATGGAATGCTTTTTTACTTGCTATTCGCGAGATCAGACGAAATGTTTTGCGCTCGATTCTCACTATTTTAGGTATTGTTATAGGAGTGGCATCTGTAATAGCAATGGTTATGTTAGGAGATAGCACAACCGCTCAGGTAACAAGTGGAATATCAAAACTTGGTAGTAATATGCTTACTCTCTCTCCTGGACAAGAGAGACGAGGACCTCCAACAGGAGCAGGGACTAAAACACAACCCTTTCACATGGATGACGTAAAAGCGATACAAAGAGAGATAAGCGGTATCAAAGCAGTAGCACCGCTAAGCTCCTCTAGCGTTAGCGTTATATATGGAAATGAAAACTACTCCACAACTGCCTATGGGACAAATAATGACTACTTCATTGTAAAAGATTGGGAGTTTTTAGAGGGAGAGGAGTTTAGTAGTTCTGAGCTTAAAGCTGGAAAATCTATCTGTATCATAGGCGAAACGGTAAAAGAAGAACTGTTTGGCAGCGCTTCCCCTCTAGGTGAAAAGATTCGTCTTGGTGCATTTTCATGCAGGGTCAAAGGCTTACTAAAATCTAAGGGTACAGCCTCTTTTGGAATGGATCAGGATGATCTAGTCGTAGTTCCCATAAAGATGTTACAAAGAAGGTTAAGCGGAACTCAAGACATTGGTTCTATTAATATCTCAGTAAAAGATGGAGTCTCAACAAGTGGAGTGACACAAAGTTTGAGACTGCTCTTTAGGGATAGACGGAATGTAAAGAGTGGCGAAGATGAAAACTTCCATATTAGAGATATGAAAGATATTATAAAAACGCTCTCTTCGACTACGGGTATGCTCACTATGCTTCTTGGCGCCGTAGCGGCCATAAGTCTTGTTGTTGGAGGCATAGGCATAATGAATATTATGCTTGTCTCAGTCACGGAAAGAACTAGAGAGATAGGCATACGTTTAGCCATAGGAGCTTTTGAGAGTGAAGTCTTACTACAGTTTTTAGTTGAGTCCGTTGTTTTGGCAGCGCTTGGTGGAATCGTTGGGATCATTCTTGGTCTTTTTATCACCCTTGGCGTGACAAGCGCATTTGACTTACCTTTTGTTTTAAACCAAGGCATTATACTTTTAGCCTTTGCTTTTTCAACCTTTATCGGCATTGTCTTTGGTTACTTTCCTGCAAAAAAAGCGGCTAACCTTAACCCAATAGACGCTTTAAGACACGAATAGTTAAGCTTTCTAAAATTACAGCCGATATTATAATTAAGATAAAAACACATTATGGAGAAGAGATTATGTCAAGCATAAACACCCAGTTCTCATCACAACAAGTGGCGAGTCAAATGACAACAGCAACAACGACACCAAATGTGCTTAGTAATGTAAAAAATGAAGAGGAGACCAAAACTAGTACATCTCCATTTTTAATCATAGACACAGTAGAGATCTCAGAAGAGGGGAAAACTTTAGCCACTGCTGCATCTAATAGTACTGAAGAGTCTGAAGGATCAAGTGATGAAAGTTCATCTGAGGAGAGCAGATCTGAGGAGACCAAAGGAGCAAAAGGTGGTGGAGGAACAACATCTATTTCAAGCAGTGTGGATGAGACAATAGAAGCATTAGAGGAACAAATAGCATCCCTTGAAAAAGAGATACTAGCCCTCACTAGAAAAGCGGCCCAAGATGAAGATGCTCAAAAACAGTTAAAGAGTAAACAACTTGAACTAGGTACACTTCAAGGTCAACTTGCAGCATTAGAGAGTGCATCTGTAGAATAATTGGGACAGGCTACTTTTTGATGATCGGTTCAGAAAGTTGGAAAGCCCTGGTAGACAGGTAAAAAGTAGTGCTGTCTAATCATCTCATTGAGGATCTGGAATATGATCCAGTAAGACAGAGCCTATGTAATCAAGTAAGACACCACTGTCTATCAGCAAATATTCAGGAGGAATGTTCGGGTGATTACCATAATTACGAGAAAAATATTTATCCAGCCTGTCCCCATTTCTTTGTCCCCATTTCTTAGAGTCTTAAAGCGAGCGAAAGAGACGCTGTTTGGCTCAGTCATGAATTATTGTCGATCATCTTGAACAGCCACAGCGTTATTCGCAATAGGTTTCGGCTTTTGACTGTATATATATTTTATAGGTCATGAGATGGAAACCTTTAGATTCGAAAATATGCTAGACTGACACATGGCAACACAACTTGAAGACCAGACAAATATTCTTACAGATGAGCCTAAACAGTTTGCTGTCTTTATGCTCAATGACGACTATACGACTTGGGATTTTTGTATCCGTATTATCAGCACTGTATTTCAAAAAAGTGTTCAAGAGGCAGATGCTATCACACGCAATATAGATACCAAAGGTAGAGGTCTATGTGGGATCTATATCTATGAGATCGCTGAGACTAAAGCTTTCATCGTGAAAGAGCAAGCACGCAAAGAGGGATTTCCAATGCGCTGTTCAATCGAAGAACAGTAAGATCACTTAAATGTCAGACATCGCTTAGAAATATCTGGAGTAGTGTGATGATCGACTGATATGCAACAGTCCACACTGTTTTTCACTAAAGTCCAAAGATGTGATATTGGTCTTAGTGCCGATCCTTCTGTCGTATTTTGAGTTTAGCAAAAGATTGCATATCCTCGCTATGGTCAAATTCATCAACGATCTCTTCACCCAAGACCGTTTCAATGGTATCTTCAAGTGTGATGATCCCTTCAGTCTGTAAATAACTATCCTGAACCAAAAATATATGCTCTTTTCGTTTAATAAAGAGTTTTAACGCCTTGGAGACAGGAATGTTTTCGTTAATGGCAAAGATAGGGACAGCAAGCTCTTGCATGGTGCTCTCACTGTTTCCTTTGATATTTTCTATCATCAGAGTACGTAGCAATACCATGCCTGTCACAGTATCGATATCATCTTCATAGACAGGTATACGTGAAAAGCTCTCAAAGTCAGTCTGTTCGAAAAACTCTTTGACACTCATGCTCGAAGCTACTCGAAAAACGACGCTTCGTGGTGTCATGATCTCTTTTACATGTAAGCTTTTAAGATCGAGAAGATTGTCGATCATACTCCCCTCTTGGGTATTGACAATACCATCTTTCTCACCCTGATCGGTAATAGCCTTGATCTCACCCAAGGAGACTTTTTCACCGGACTTTCCCTTAAACGAGCGAGTAATAAAGCTGGAGATAATAAGTAGTGGATAGGTGATCATGATGATGGCTCGTATCACGTAGGCTGAAGGAATGGCAAGTCTTTGCCAGTATATAGCTCCGATCGTCTTGGGAATGATCTCGGATATATAAAGAATAAGCAAGGTCAACAGAGCAGAGATCACAAACATATACTCTTCGCCAAAGATCACCATTGCCTGTGCACCTACCCCGGCAGCTCCTAATGTGTGGGCAAAGGTATTAAGTGTCAAAATACCCGATATAGAGTGATCGATCTCATCTTTATTACGCTTTAGCAGCTTAGCACCACTGCGCTGATCCTTGACCTGAGCATCGATATAATATTTGGAAGTCGAAAGGAGGACTGCTTCTAATACAGAACATACAAAAGAGACTCCGACCGCAATAAACAGATAGACAAACAGTAGTGACATGAGTGATAATCCTTAATGATCAAAAATTTTATGACATACTCCAAAAAGCAGTTTGATCCCAGAGTCAGGGTCTGATTGTATATCAGGCGACATTTTCTCTTCCTGAAACCTTAGATAACGGTTGGTCACCCAAAGCACTGCATGCGCACTGAGTACTTATGCTATGACCAAGCTAAAGGGGCCTGGTGATCACTATGACTAATAACTACGAGACTTATAGGGATACAAAAAAATGAGTTTAGTAAAAAATCCGGATGCGAGAGCCAATAAATACTTACTAGCAAGAATCGATAAAGCACTTTATGCGGTAGAGGTATTTTGACTAAGTCATCAGAATCACCTCCCCTGTATTTGAGGTACCAACAAGAGAGTAGCAACAATAAAGAGTTGGAGGAATTTGAAAAAAGGGACATAAATATAAGTCAGAACTATAGGGATCTGGTGATTACCATAATTACGAGAAAAATATTTATCCAGCCTCGTCCCCATTTCTGCAAGAGATATGGATGAACAACTGGTTTATGTTGTCTTTACATTCAACAGCTACTATGTCTACATCAAATATAAGGAGATTCGATGAGAAGATTGATCTTATTGCTACTGTTTGTCGGTTCATTGCATGCTAGCGGAGAAGTGGTCAAAGTCGTTTTTGATCTTACTGCAGGAGACCTTCAGACATTCGAGAAAAAAGTGCTCAAGGGAATCGTCGCACACAAGGTCCACTATGAGGGTAGACTACAAGAGCTTGAAGTCTCTGTGGTCATCCATGGCAGTGCCTATAAGTTCTTTGTGAAGGAACCCCAAAAGTCTCCTTTTAGCGATGATGTCAAGCTCAAAGGGAAACATTCGATGCTCAAGAAGCGAATCGCTTCATTGGCTGAGACCTATGAGGTCGACTTCTTGATGTGTCGTTCAGGTATGAATAAGTTGAAGTTGGACCCAAAAGATATCTATGACTTTGTGAGTATGGTTCCAAACGCAGCGGTCGGGTTGATCGACAGACAAGATGAGGGTTTTGCTTACATCCCAATCAGTGATTAAGTGTATATTTCACTCAAAGTTTCCACCCATCTCACAGACATGTTTCCACTTTGTCCGCGGACGGAACAGGCTCGTAGGATTGTAACATAGGTGGAAACATGATTAAAAATAATGGGGACAGTCGCCACGTTAAGAGTTACTGAAAGTGTTACTAATAGTGACTTGTCTTGAGCATATCTATGCTGCTAGATCGACTTCTTCTGACCTAAAGTCTTCATCGAACCTTCTATCATTTTTATACAGTGAATGAGAGACAATGATCAGCTTTCTCATCACAGCTATTTGAGCTTGTGTCGTCTGTTTTCCATTGGCGATCAAGCGATCATAAAAGACACCAAAAGTCTTATTAAACCGAATCACGCTTAATACAGCCATGAAAAGCACACCTCTATATAGTCTTGAACCTGACTTAGATATCGTATATCCTGATTGGATGGAAGTACCTGACTGCTTATAGATAGGGTTGAGTCCAGTCAAAGAAGTGATCTGTCTTTGATTGGCTTCAGGGTATTTTAAAAAGAGATGTGAAAGAGAGATCGCTCCGATCTGTCCAATACCCATTATAGAGATGATGTTCGCATAGTCATCTTTGTACTTAGCATTACTGTCTATGATGATCTGTATCTGTTCGATGATACGGCTCTCTTTTACTTTAGAGTCTTTGATAGACCTCTTAAGCTCTCTTATCGCAAAACTGCTTCCCTCTTTACTGTTCAAAGACTCCAGGTGATTTTTCTGTTGTGTCGTCTGTTTAGTAGTGAACTTATAATAGCTCATCAGCTCCTTTATAAGCTCTACATCCTCGTCATACTCGGGGATCTTGACTTGTCCTTCCTTAGCGATGACGATCGCTTGCGAAAGGACCCTAGCGTCTTCGATATCGTTTTTCACTTCCACACCTAATGCCTTAGCATAATTACTGAATTGCTTAGGATCTATGATAAAGTATTTTATCTTCTGCTGATAACAGTACTTTCTTAACGCTTCTGAATAACTACCTGTCGGTTCAAAGATAAAGACATTGTCTTCGATCTCTTTTTTATAGATCTTCTTCAACTTGGCATGTAGAGATCTGAAACCTTTAACGCTGTTGTCGACTTCGAGGTCTTGAGAGTCTTTTGAGATATGAACATTAATACTTGCTTTTGATACATCGATCCCGATACAATTTTCCATGAGAGCCTCTTCTTTTTAGATGAGAGCTCGTTAGCACAAGAGTCAGACTCTTGTGTGACTTTAAGCAATAGCATCACACATGACCTTGCCTCGTGATCCAATACGATCTAGCTTTCTACCCTCAAGGGGCACCTCGACTTTTCCTTGTGCCCGAGCGAAGCGACAAATGCCCTTGGGGTGCAAAAAAAAGATATTGAAAACCGATCCACTCGCCACTCAAGTTTAAAGTGTGAT
>JADGEC010000224.1 GCA_016744575.1 Sulfurimonadaceae bacterium
TACTAAGTTCATGGGAGCACAGACCGGACCAAGCAGAAAAGCTGATGATCTACAGTAAATGGATATTCAGAGGTTGGTCGTCATCGGGGAGGGTGATGAAAAGAGGGGTTTGACTCCGTCTATGCTATTCCATCAGGTTGTTATCATAGACATAGACGGTATTAGGGAGTTTGATGTAGACGAACAGCTCTTCAAGACGCTTCCTGTTCAATAGATGTACCGCTTTCTTATCACTGCTTCTATCTAGCAACACACTCTGCCTCTCAAGTATCTGCACCGCTCTACTCACACTCGATCGATCCCTTTGCATGTTATCCTTGACAAGCTTTTGGATCTGATATGTCTTTACGCTATCTATCCCGTCATCAGTTTGGTAGACGCAACGCACGATCTCTAAGACTACCGCATTTCTAAGCGCCATGATAAAATCTCCCTGACAGTATTTGTTATTAATAAACAGTATATCATTTTTTTTGTAAAAATAGCTATTTCACTATTGTTTATCGTAGTTTTTGTGTTATTATATGGTTAATAAATGCTCATCGACTTACACAGGGAGGCTTCTTGTGACATTACTGATAGTAGATTCTTATAGCGATCTCAACGTAGACCTTGAAAAAGACACACGTATCCTGGGCGCAAACTTCTCTATCCACATGGGAGCTGAGAGCCTTCCTATCTGGAGTCAGATACCCATCAAGCCGCTTCGCTCTTCTATCGACAAGGTGCTTTTCTCAAAACAGAAGATCGTCTGGACTGACATCATCGAATACATCATCTCACTAGAGCCTGACAATATCATCATCAACTATGACTACACGAAGTTTGGGCAGATATGTGCATCGATCGTCTATTACCGTCTTGTCGATAAAGGCTTTGATCCTGACAGGATATTTCGCGCTATCATGTATGATGCTGACCAGATCGCCTTTGGCCTCTTCTTGGACAAGCAGACTCTCAATGACGCGCTTCAAGATATCTGGCACTATGCGAACTTTGGATTCCTACAGGTCAAAGTAGGTATTCGTAAAGCCGAAGCACTCAAGGCTTGTTCTCTGGCTGATGCAAGCAAGCCAGTAAAGAACCTGAACCCTGAAGGCAGTTCTTCTGTCACCTATCTCATCAAAGAGCAGTTATCGGAGTACATCTAAAGAGTTCACACTGATCACTAATATGCCCCTGCAGGAGCTAAAAATGAAAACACTTCTCCCTCTTATCCTCTTCACGTTCATGTTACGTCCTGACTTGTATTCCAATGACATCATCTACGTCTACACCATTGCAGATAGCAAAATCGATGTGTGTAGACAGCGAGGTCTCATCAAGATGGATGACGCAAGACAGGCGGCTTATCGAAAGGGTGATGGCATCAAAGTGGGTGCTATGTTCTATCCATATAGACAGAAGATGGTAGTGGGGAGCGTCTATACTTCTGCCAGCGGTGAACTAAGGGGTGGAGATTCGGACTTGGTCGAGAAAATCGTAGAGTACGAGATCTGCGTTCCGACTGGCAAGACTCTGCGTTTTGGAGCTGGACAGTAAGGACGATATCACCTTCTGTCTTTGACTATCTTCACTCTATCCCTGATCAAGTCATCGATCACGTTCGCAGACCGCTCTATCAGGCTTTTTCCTTCATCAGTCAAAAGTGCTCTATGATCTTGGTCGTTGAGAAGCTTATTAAGTCCGGTCAAGACGCGCTTGAGCTGTGAGTTTTGTGCAAAGACCGCATCATCTGTATGATACTTTAACAATTCGTTCTCTGTGGATCTCAGATGCACATCCCGCTCTCTCACCTCTCTCTCAGAAATGGCTATCATATTTTCAAGACTCTGCTTCATCGTATGACCTTTTTTCTCTGAGATCGTCTGCAACTTCCAGTATGCTTGGCGGCCTATGGTGACTTTGACATTCTTACCGTCACCCTCCTTTTCATCCCTGTGTGTCTTTCTTTTTTGTCTGATAGCATTATGGATCTTGGC
>JADGEC010000139.1 GCA_016744575.1 Sulfurimonadaceae bacterium
ACGATCGCAAGGGAGAAGAGGGTAAAGAAGAGATTGAACTTTTTAAAGAAGGCATAGATCTCTTTTGTGAACTCCTCTACATTGTCAAAACTGACTTTAGTCACCCGATCATTGACCCGGTACATAAACTCGGCAATACTGACCTCTGTGATACCCATCAGAAATATCAGTGCGATCAATGCCCAGTCCAGTCCAAGTTCATATTGGACATTGAACCAGATGACATAAGGGTTTGTTACACTTTGGGCACTCCAGGCAACAATACGGTCGATGACTAAGAAGGTAAAATAGAAGAGACCATAACTGTAATAAGGCAGTAGTGAATAGAACAAGATCGATGGTTTTGGTAAGATCGAGCCCTCTGCCGAACTGTTTTCATCTTTAAGTCGTAGTAGTTTTAGAAGCGCAGCTCCCATGACGATGATGTTCAGTCCTATGAGACCAAAGATCTGTGACATCGGCAAGGAGATATGCATGACACTATGCAAGATATAGACAAAGAACAGACCCAGAAAGGTCAGGACTACAATAGAGAGGTAATCCTCAAACATATAAAAGATGGAGAGACTCAGAAAAAATAGTGATAAGAGTAGATAGTAGGTCGCAGCGACACCAAACATCGCAGCTGGATAGATATCAAAGAAGAAGTTTACGAACGTCAAGAACAGTAGTAATAGTATGACCAATACTATACCGACAGCATAAAGGAGAAGAGAGACGTTCCGTGCCAGTGTAAACTCATCGAGCTTGAGATAAAAGAGCCCTTTACGTCCGATCGCCTGTGCAGACCCTCCGGTGATGATCAACGCAGCGAAGGTACCTAGAGAGATAGCAGTCGCTCGCTCCAGATCAGAGTGCATCGACGACCATATGG
Organism: Sulfurimonadaceae bacterium; assembly: GCA_016744575.1. Lineage (GTDB taxonomy): Bacteria > Campylobacterota > Campylobacteria > Campylobacterales > Sulfurimonadaceae > BB26. The sequence continues at coordinate 875 of JADGEC010000139.1, forward strand.
CGTAGCCGACCGCTAAAGTGAAGATGATCTGGACAAGCATCGGCAGTGAGAATGCAAGACCTTTGATGTAGTTATGCATGAATCGTTTGAAGATGCCTTTTTCGTTTATCGACTGGATGGACTTTACTTTGTAATCGTCCCTATCATCGATAAACGCTACCAGATCCTTAGCCATCTCAAAAAGATCTTTGTATCCATAGTCATCTTCTGCATCGATATCACGTAATCCATAGGTCTCTAGAAGTGCAGTGATCTCCCAGTGGTTTAGGGGTTTTCCTTTACCTTTAGTGATATTTTGATAGAGTTCGAACAGCTCCTCACGGCTCTTTATAGCACTCATACAAGCCCCCCTCTATTAGCCTGAAGCTCATTTTGCCGCTTACGATAGAGTGAGGTGTATAGTTCAGAGTAGTTATCTATCATGTCATCAATCGTAAAGCCGTTTAAGACACGTTCTCTTGCTAGGATACCCATCTCTGCTCTACGCTTTTTATCATTTAGGGTCTCGATAACGGCTTGTGAGAAGGCTGCATAGTCTTTTGGTTTGATGACATAACCGTAGCCTTCAAGCACCTCTTTAGTCCCTCCTACATCAGAGGAGACCACTACCTTCTCACATGCCATCGCTTCGATGACGACAAAAGGGAAGGCTTCGGAGATACTTGTGAGCATGACGACATCACCTTCATTATAAGCCCCTGGAGGGTTGTTGGTGAGTCCTGAGAACTCAAAATTATCTTCGAGTCCGAGTTCTTTGTAAAGTTCCATACAGTGGTCATAGTACTTTTGATCGACGATGGGCCCATACATCTTGAAGAGGACATCAGGAATGACTTTTCTTACCTCTGCGCAGGTGTGAAGATAGGTCTCGATGTCTTTGAGCGGATCGATCCTTGCGACCATCACGACGGTAGGTCGTGTCTCAACACCAGTGTCCATCTTTCTAAACCGTAAGGTGTCGATGCCGTTATAGATCGTAAGCAGCTTCTCTTCTTTAGCGCCCCATTGAAGTTCCCAGCGTTTATTATAATCACATACAGGACTGATGACATCGGCAAAGTGGTAGTTTAGCTTGACGATCATAGAGATCATTCCCAGCAGGAACTCCTTCGTACGCAGAGGAACGCCCTCTCTTGAGGCATAGAGGTACTGTTCTCTTGCATAGATACCATGTTCAGTCAGGACAAACTGACTGGCATGCTTTTTCTTGGCGATGATGCAGGGAAGACCACAAAATGCGGCGGCTGAAGAGTGGTAGATATCGCACTCATCTACCGGGGCAAGCAGCGTGATGAAGAAACGATAGAGGAATCGTAGCCCTTCGATCATATCATAGACGGAAGGGAGCTCAGATGTCTCAAGTCTCAAGACCTCTTGTAGTTTAGCTTTATAGGCGTCCCAGACGACCGGAGATCGAAAGGACTCATGATAGTCATAGTGTTGAAAGAAGTCGTGAAACTCGAGGATACGATCACCCAGATAGTCATAATCATCGTTCATATTATAGATAAACTCTATCAAGGTCTCCAGAATGGAGATGAGTTTGTCTTGTGCCTTGAGATCTTTAGTCGTACGCAGTTTGGATCGGTAGATATCTGAGAAATCACTCTCTTTTATATACTCTGTCGGCTCTTCGGTGCCCCAAAGGGGGATCTTTATAAGCTTGACGACATTTGTGGGTAGTTCAAACTTTAGTTTGACATAGGGATGCATTAGGACAGGCATCAGGGTAAAGTCCATGTTGTTGAGTTCACTTACGAGCAGATCAGCCCAGGTGCTGACTCCCCCGGTGACATAGGGGTAAGTACCTTCACCAGTGAGGGCGATCTTGATCCTACTCATTGAGATATCTTCCTGTCAATACATAGAGCTGTAGAGTCGTGATATCGAGCAGCAGTGCGTTCTTGATAAACGCTTCATCGCTGCGTGCCATATCCCGGAGTGAGTCTGAGTAAGGTTTGTAGGTCTCCAGTGCCTCTTTAAAACGGTTATAGGTCATAGTGGTCCGTTCAAGAAGTACCTCTTTTTGTTGGGAATAGAGTGAGTTTTTGATCTCATATTTTTGAATGGAGTTATAGAGGCGGTTGACCGTCCGGGTCAAGGCACGTTTTTGTATATTGACACTATTTTTGGACTGAAGAGCCAGGACCTGCTTCTGCTCGACTTTGAGGTCGATGTCATTACGCTCATAGAGTGGATATTTCAGTGTCAGTCCTGCGTACCAGTCCTGATCACTGTCTGAGAGCTTTGGATCATTTACTTGTTTGACATGACCATAGCCGTAATGAGACCTGAGGTCCAGACTTAGACCTCTTCTTGATGCCTCTGTCTCGATATCACTTGTCGAGAGCTCATATCTCTTCTTTAGTAGGTTCAGATGTGCATTATTCTCAAGGACCGCATGCTGTAACTCTTGCAGTGAGTCAGATACCTTGGCATAGTGTAACTCCTCAAGGATGATGACCCCGGTAGAGTCAGAGTTGATGGATTGACGGAAGAGGAACTCTTTTTGGATCAAAAGCTCTTTGAGATCGGTAAGTCTTAAACGGATGTTCAAGAGGTCGTTTTGTGCCTGGGTCTTGTCATAGATACCGCCCAGTCCTTTTCCTGAACGGGTGATGGCCAGATCAGTGATGCGTTTTTGATATTTGAGCAGGATCTTATACTGTTCGATAGTCTTTTGTATCTCCATCAACTCTGAGTAGATCTCAATGCCCATAAGTTGAAGTCGCTCTTTTGCATCGATCAACTGCTGTTCACTTAACTGTTTGAAAAGTGCATCACGTTGAGACATATAATGACTTCGCTGTGCATCATATAGTCGCATATTGAGATTGATCTTACCGACTGCCTGTACCTCCGGGGATAGGGAGGCTACTGTGACATCAACGGTACTCTCAGTAAATACATTACCCTCAAGATAGATGTCAGGGTTATAACGGGTCTGCTCTATTAACGACTGTATCAAGACTACTTTGGACTCCAGGGTACGGTCTTTATAGTCAAGATCCGCCTGGGTCAGTTTGGCAAGATAGGATGAGAGGGAGTAGGATTGTGCGGATACTGACAGATCTTTCTCCGGGGTCTGTGCAAACAGGGGCAGGAAAGCTACAAGCAGCCATAGGTGTCTTCTCAACGTCATCACACTTCCTTTTTTTTAATAAGGCCTGTCACAGTGGTCCCACCATCGAATAGAGGGTAGGAGAGGTCTGCATCTCTATGCTAATAGTAGATGTTCTCATACAGGCTTGCGATATTTTTTTATAGAGCATATATAAATGGGATCAATAAAGGCATTATTTCACAAAATTGTATAAAAAACACTTAAAAATGTTAAATATAATTAATTAATAACATTTATTAACACAAATATACTGAGTTAGTCACTCTTCTCAGTGGGATGGGCGCTTGGTCATTGTGTGTTGATCTTTGATATATAGCTGACGAACTCGTCCCAATAGATGGGCAGTGTATCCCATGGGTTCGCACCTCCATCATCAGTGATGTAGATATGACCGCAATGCTTCTCTATAGCCAGGTCGACTGCCTCTTCCATCTTGGCAGCTGGTGTCTCATAGACAAGGCAGATAAAGGCATTCTTGTTCTGTCCACTATGCGAGAGATCGAACTCACTTTTCTCAAATCGGGCAAAGTTTCCCTCAAAGACGACGACGTTCTGTAAGGCATCTGCAGTGTCTATAAACTCTTTTTCAGGCACGACTCCGGGATTGATGATGTTTTGACGCATCTGTGTGAACACATCCATTGCGGACCTGAGCGTTTGATAGTAGGGAACAGCCTCATTACTACTATTAGCTTCATCAAAGAAGATACCGTCCACGTGGTAGTACTTATGATAAAAATCGATGCTCTCTTTGATCTTGTCACTGTCACGGTGGGCATATTGTGTGTATGTATAGCCTAATGTCACGATGTCATTATCTCTGAGGGCTTGAATGCCTTTAACGAAATTACTATCGGGATAACGCCCGTGATCACCATTGTTGGGATTGATTATCGCTGTGATCGGGGCGTGCTCACTGACAGATTCGATCACCTCTTTCCAATAGGAGGAACCGGTATGGGTATTGAGTGTCGTAGGGTAGATATATAGTGGTATGGTTATGGAGACAGCTGCAGGTCTGGACTCTTTTTTGTCTGCAGAACAACCCTGTACGGAGAACAGCAAGATGGTAAACAAGATCAGGTCTTTATAGTATGTCATCGTGGACTTTTTATTGGTATGGGATATTGTGAAAACACTTTTGAGCATTTTACTGCACTCTAGCTGTAAGTCGCTATAACTCACTATCTAAACGACCTTCTCGGTTCTTTTGTATAAGATAGTCTATCTCTTGTGTGAAGTAGCTAGGTAAAAGGTCAAAAGCCTGATCAGTGATATAAATAGTGCCCAGTTGTCTGTTGAGGGCACTGTCCATGACGTTTTTCATACTCTGGACGTCAGTCACTTTATTGACGATAGCATTCATCCTTTGTGGTGCGATCCCCGTGTAATCAGAGGCATCAAACGTTAGCCATTGAGGATAGTCACCTTCAAAGACGATCAGACTATCAGCTGATGAACGGTCGATAAATACTTTATCTATATAAGATGAGTTCAATATCACCTCTTCGACTGCGTTAAATGACCTGGCGTAGGAGATCAATACTTCATAGTAAGCAAGATGATCCATATTTCCGGAGACTTCATCGAAAAAGATACCATCGATAGTAAAATCCTGACTGTATGCCTTGACATCCTCTTTGACATCTTTCATCGTACGACTGCCATAAGAGGTCTCGACGTAGGCCAGTACTTTTATATCGGCATCATGCAGTAGTCGCAGACCCTGAAGATAGTCGCTATCAGGTCTACCTACATGAGTTGCATCTTCTCTTATCACGCCAAAGATCACAGTAAGTGGTGTTTTTTTGGCAGCTGCGACAACACGTCTCCAAAGCTGACCATGTTCATCCTTAGGGTGACTATATAATGGTATTAGCATACGCAATCGGCTGGGATCTGTCAACTGAGGTGTATTGGTCTCTGTCTGCTTAGATACACTGGCCGCTAAGAGTGTCGATGGTGCAGTCATGTCAATATGTTCAGAAGTCAGATCAGCAGCTTTGATCTCGTGTATCGAGGTCAATAGTATGACCATCAGCGTTGAGAGTAGAGTTCGTAGAAGTAGATACGGGTAGATGAGGTCGCCTTTATGTTTAGGAAGATCTTTACGTAATTATACTGATCTTTATTGAGTAGGAAGGCACAGGAGGGATGTCATGTACACAATGTGTATACATAGACTAAGAGAGATGTAATATTAGTGGATGTAATATAACTATATCAGCTTACAGGGTAGCTCTAATAATCCTGTATATGACCTAAATACAGAGGTGTATGATGACAGCGATGAACTTTAGATGTACTTCAGATCAGAAGTCTGCCATAGAAGCGAAGGCCGCCGAGTTTGGGTTTAATAGTGTCGGGGCCTATATCAAGTTCATAACGATCAATGCGGATGTGTCAATAACTCTGCCCCTCTCTAAAGCCGAGCCGAAGGTGGCTGAGTCGTTGATAATGGATTTTAAAAAAGCTTATGACGTGTTTATTGAAGAACCTACAGATATCAATGTCCAGAAGTTTGAGATGGCAAAACAGACTATTATCGATATAGATACGGAAGATAGTAAGATCAATGGTATCTTTGGCATCATAACACTCTATCTGACAGCTAGAAATACAGACAACATGGAAAAAAAAGCTAAAAACTATAAAAATGTACGGAGTTCGGTCTTTGAGATGTTAGAACTGCTCAAGATGCTTTAATACATAGGGTACATCAAACGTACTCATATGTAGTAAGATGTTATGAAGTCGACAAAGCGTTCGACAGCTGGCTTTAGGGTCATCATACAAGCCGATCGCCTTTTTAAGAACATGGACCATTCATCGTAGATGGTGAGATGATCGTCCTTGAGATAGCTTATCCCAGTCAAACACTCAGCCGATAGTCGATAATATGAGTAAAACAGTTATGGGTGATCTCAATATATAGTCGATAAACACTTGGACGATCGAGATGTCTTGAAAAGCGTGATATAATCCTTTCACAGATCCAAATGGCAGATAGTGATGCCAGATCATGTCATGCATATGAGAGATCATAAAGGCCTGCTAACAGGTTCAAACATATCAAAGACGACCTTTTGCGTTAGATCATATATGGTCTTTTTCCGGTCAGTCTAGCATTAAAGGAGCAGTCACGTCTACTAGAGCAGTTGCGATCTTCGGTGCAACAGGATATGTCGGTCTTATGTTGGTCAATCGCCTGGTAAAGGAAGATATCTCGTTAAGGCTTTTTGCCCGCAACAGAAGACGTCTGAACTATCTTAAGGATAGTCATGACCTCTCCATCTGTGATATAGAGCTTAAAGCAGAGAACGAAGATATCATCGCACGAGAGTTGCACTCTGTAGAGGTCGTCTACTACCTTATGCACTCGATGAGTAGAAGTGAAGGTATGTTCGGACAAGTCGATGTCGAACTGGCCAAGACCATCTCAAGTGCTGCCGCACAAGCAGGCGTGAAGCAGATCATCTATTTGGGTGGACTGGGGATAGAAGAAGAGGGTTATCCTCTCTCGGGTTACCTACGAAGTACACTTGACACTGGAGACGTCCTTAGAAAGGGCAGTGTCCCTGTCACAGAGATCCGCGCAGGTATCATCATCGGTGCAGGTTCAGTCAGTTTTGAGATCATCCGGGCCTTAGCCCAAAAGCTCCCTTTTATGCCAAGAGTGGCCTTTAACAAGGGGCGATGCCAGCCAATAGATATCGATGATGTCATCACCTACCTCTTTCATGCGCACCTACACCCATCGTTTATTGGGAAGATCTTGGAAATAGGGATGGATGAGACCTTCGGTTATGATGAGATGGTACTGCTCTTTGCGAAATATACCTATGCTCGCAAGGTCCCCATAGTCCGATTCCCTTTTAAAGACAAGATGATCAGTAAACGGGTATTTGCACGTACGATCGCCTT
>JADGEC010000140.1 GCA_016744575.1 Sulfurimonadaceae bacterium
GTATGGACGCTAGGGGGTCAAGGCTCCACTTTTATTTGCCTACGCAGGCTTGGCACCAAAAAAGTTGAGTCATGACCCCGTGGCAATACCTTCTGTTTATCTCTTTTACATCTTTTCGGAAACGGAGAGTCTATTCCCGAACTACAAACGAGAGGGAGTCAACGTTCGTTTGTCGTATTAATATTAAGAAGGGCAGCTTTCGATCTCACCGAGATCGATATTACTACCGCCTCCGCTTATCATCGTCTCACCTTCACGAATAGCCGTACCGTTATGGATGACACTGTAGCTTATCTCAACACTATCACGTACAGTGTTGATCGTAGAACAGTAAGTCTCCAGACTAGCCATCACCCAGTGTGCTGCCGTCGTATCATCAGCATCTGAGTCAAAACGGTACGTTAGGTCCAGTGTATTGAACTTGCGGGGGTGGTCATCATTTCGGACTACCTCACCATCGATATCGAGTGATGTGACACTTTTGCCCTGACTTTTCGGGATAGCGATCATATCAGATGCACTACAGGCGATCATGCCACTTAGAAAATACTCTACCGGTGAGATGACCGGACAGTCAATGATAAAACTACTTTTGTCTGTCTTGGCTTCAAAGCGCATCTCTTCTTTATGTGATATGGTCACTTTCATAAGTCTAGTCCCTTTAAATAATCTTGAAAATATTGCAGTTGTACTAAGGTCGTCTGTGTGGATGTACCACCTTGTGAAGTCCGCGCATTCATGGAGTGACGTAAAGCCAATAGTCCCATCACATCCTCTTCTATACGCTCATCGATACGATGAAGTTCTTCAAAACTGATATCACTCAGATCGATACCCAACTCTTCTGATCTTGCGACCGCTTTTCCAGTGATGAAATGCGCTGTCCTAAACGGGATATTACTATGTTCGACAAGGTAGTCTGCCAAATCTGTAGCACTAAGATGCCCTTTTTTACAGGCAGTTTCCATGTTCTGAGCTTTGACGGTCATCGTCTTAAGTGCTTCGCGCAAGATCTCCAAAGACATCTCAGCAGTATCGATGCTGTCAAAGACACCCTCTTTATCTTCTTGGGTATCTTTATTGTACGCCAGAGGAAGCCCTTTCATCACCGTAAGCAGCGAGATGAGATTTCCGTTTACCCGTCCTGTCTTACCACGAAGCAGTTCCGGGACATCCGGGTTCTTCTTCTGCGGCATGATCGATGAGCCAGTAGAGTACTGGTCAGAGAGCTCCACAAAACCAAACTCATAACTTGACCACATGACGATCTCTTCACTAATACGAGAGATATGCATCATCATCGTCGAGATGTTGAACAAGATCTCAAGTGCAAAATCACGGTCACTGACAGTATCCAGACAATTGACACTGACAGCGTCGAAACCAAGCGCATCAGCGGTCTGCTGACGATCGATAGGGTGTGGTGTCCCAGCAAGTGCTGCGCAGCCTAGAGGCGAGACATTATTGCGACGTCTGCTGTCGCTAAAGCGTTCGATGTCGCGTTTGAACATTGATGCATAAGCAAGTAGGTGAAAACCGAAGTTGATAGGCTGCGCATGCTGAAGGTGTGTCATGCCCGGCATCATCGTCTCTGTATGCCGCTGTGCGATATAGACAATGACCTCCATCAACTCTTTTAGAAGCTTTGTCAGATCATTGTTCTTACGAAGCACATAACGGCGAAAGTCCACTGCTACCTGATCATTACGGCTTCTTGCCGTGTGCAGTTTCCCGCCAGCCTCACCGATGATCGCTGTAAGACGTTTCTCGATGGCCATATGCAGGTCTTCATCGCTGATCTTCCACTCAAACGCGCCTGACTCTATCTCATCAAGGACCTGAACCATACCATCTTGAATGGACTTTAGCTCTGCCTCATCTATTATCCCCTGCTCTTTAAGCATCCCAGCATGTGCCAAAGAGCCTTCGATATCCTCACGATAAAGACGACGATCGTACATTATCGATGCATTAAAATCATCCAGCAGTGATGACGCGCTCTGCTTAAAGCGTCCTGACCACATCTTATCCATAGTCGCTCCATTAAAAAAGTCTCGTATTTTAGCGAATTGAGGGTTAAGGATGGCATTTTATACAAAATATCTATGCTGGAGGATTATCAGATCTTATTAGGGAGTAGTTGACGAAAATAGTTTTCTTTGTAGACTAACGTTTAAGGAGAGCAATGTTTGATGTACCCTTGAGTTAAATATTAGTTCCTGTGTTTTGTCAGGCTTTTAATAGACTTCTTTCCTGTGGGCTATTCGGATAAGAGTGATCACTAAAATATCGTTTTCTTTTAAATATACTATTCTATAGTTTCCAGCTCTTTTTCTAAACTTACCTTTGTGTTTACCTTTTAGAGCTTTGTCTGAAGTGAATATTCCTTTTTCGAGGTCTTGGATCTTTGAAAAAACAAGCTTTTGATCTTCAGAGTCTATTTTTTCTAATTCCTTAAATGTATTTTTAGGGATAAGGATTTTGAACATCAATTAAGACCAAGCCTTTGAGCCACTTCTTCAAGGGAATAGACTTCTGTTTTTCCAGCTTTAAGATCATCAATTCTTTTATCAGAGATCATTTCATCCAAAGTGTCAAAATAGGTACTGACCGCTTTTTCTATAATATAGGTACGTGAACGTTCTAACTCATGCGCATATGCGTCTAGATCAGTTAATAAGCTTTCATCCATACGAATATTGATTGCTTTTTTCATAATGTATCCCCTTGTATCTACATTATACTACAAAGGTTGATAAAGTTCAAGTGGTGTCTAACGTTTAAAATGAGCAATCATAAAGCCGATGAACCTGTATCTGAAGTCGATCAAAGATGTGGCGTAAGGAAACAGTCATGAGGTGGAAATAGATCGAGGTGAATGACTGTCTTGATTTTTCAGGCCATTATATATGACTCTTGAGGTTTTTCAAACAGCAATTTCCCAACCCACCAAATCGATTGGCCAAAATTAGAAATCAATTGCTCTCCTTGCCTCAAAAATGACTTGCTATCGTCAATTTCAGCTAGTTTTATAGCATCTCCAATCTTAGAGCTAGTAGGGTGAGCATCACCTAATCGCATGTCATAGGCACCTACAATTGGACCAAAGACTTTACGAGCTCTATCAGTGCCAACTTTCTGAGCTAGAACATCTTGTAAGAGCTTATTTGAACCCAATTTTTCTTTATTTGAATGTGTTGATAGCTTACGTAGTTCTCGAACATCAAGCCGATCAGAAAAAACGCGAATGATTTCTTTTGCCAATCTCAACAGTGATACTTGATCCTTACTTACGAAGCGGGATATTTGCTTCCTAGCTTCTAAGCGATCTATGTCATGTGAGAAAAGAGAAACATTAAATTCTTGTCGAAACCCACCCTCAAGCATACTCATAAACTCAAAAAGTAGCTCCTCAGCAGCGTAGGTAGATGCTGGTTGAGCTTTTACTTGTGAGGCTAGTAATTCATTTGAAACCTTTCCATCAGGAACAATATTTTGAGCTGCCCATAAATGCTGCTCCCATGTAGGAAGACGAACAACGTCATAAGCGTAAACAGTGACTAAATCAGAAGAATTTATTCCGAAGTTAATCGAATATCCAGATGTGGATTGAATGGAACCTGTTTCAGCCGTATACCATTTAAGAGAAAAGCCACGAAGACTGAGAAGTTCATTTACAATGCTTGAGCGAAACCACAGCCACCTACCAACATCTTGGTTGTTTAATTCAGCAGAAGCCATACGCGTACTATCGGTCTCGACTATGAATTGAGGTAGATTTGTTTCCGCATCTCCTCTGACGCGCTTGCTTATTCCTTGGTGCTCAATCCACTCATCCCGCCAGAACTCGCCCTCCACTCGCACACCATCATAGCCACCACGATGCCCCTTGGAGCTTTCATGACCAGTATTATCGTTAGTTTCTGGCCCCATCACTGGTGCGTCTTCTTCTTCATCTACATCAGTACGCCAAGTACGAAACATCGCCCAACTTCCGCCAAAAACATCATTTACACTGCGAATCAGCAGTTCATATCGACCACTGTCTCGCTCTTCTTGATGATTTTCCAATCCAGCGTATTCACTAGTTTCAAGAGAAGTTACATTTTCCACTCTTTGGCGGTAGTAAGAGAGCCGTAGTGACAAATTCCTAGCAGCTAAATAGTCGAGAAGAAACTCTCTCTTAATTTCAATCAGGCACTGCTCACCTTTTTCATCAAGAATCTCTCGAGCTACTACTACAAAATTTTCTTCAGGCCTGACCCAATCATCTCCCTCTTTTATAATGCGGAGTGCAGCAACAAGGTCAGGGTTCAATGTCCATTCCCGACCACCGACTACCGGTAGAGGCAATTCAAATACAAAATGAACACCTATCGGCTCTTTATCGTGATATTGATATTCATCAATAGTTGAATAGAAGCCATCTTCGTAAGCATAGGGGCTGACTGTTGAACTAAGTCCAATATCATTCCAGCTTAATTTTTCAGCGACTTCGCGATGTTCCGGTAAAAATGCAACAGACCCACATCCAAAAAATTCGTTGGTGTAACCTAAATTTTCAACGTTACCTTGTTCGTTATCGTAAGACGCTCTCAAAGGAACCCAAGTCGACTTAGAAAAAGTTCGTCGACTCTCTTTTTTTTGGAGAATCCAGTCTTGATTCATAGGTGGTTACCTTTCTTGGGCATAACGCCTTGCTAAACGATGGCCAAAGCGTAGCGTAGGCCGTCCAGTGGTAGAGGCACGTGTTTTTGCGCCGGAACGATGTTTGAGCAACTTGTTATACCATTAGTTCGTTAAAATTCACTACAAATTCTTTAGCTAAATACTCAACTGTTTCAGGCTGAGCATCCATGGATGCTCTTACCAGCTGTGATGTAAATAACCCACTTTTTGGCTTCCATTTAGCATCATTTTTACTTACGGAAGAAACCCAGTAAACCAGAGCTACATATTCTGAACAATCGAGGTCATTTGAGTTTTCAGTTATATTTGGACATTCTAAATCTAGCTGTAATAACGGTGTGTTGCCTACAAGGACATTACGAACTGGCTGTGCTTTATGGGTAATTTGACCAATACCAACAAATCCATGGCCTTTTAAGTAAGCAGCTATAACATCACCGACTTCAAAGCCTAGTATAGCATCACGAAACCTTGGTGCTTGGCCTGCTGAAATAAAACCATATTTTATATAGTCATCCCAGCTTCTATGTATGCCTTCACCTACGTTGTAGTAATAAAGGCCATTTTTAAAATCAAAGCCAGATATTTTTTTATGGAGATTATCGTGTGGCCGAAAATTATCAGAATAGTGACCAGATGAAATATTAGTTAATTGTTTCCCCAGCTTCCAGAGTAGGGTTTTTTCTACAAGTAAAGCGTCATGTTCTGACAAATTTCTGGCTATAACTCTGATGATAGGTTCTAAACCTTCTTTGAGTATTGCCTTAATACGTTTAGATTTATCTGTGTCAGAATCTTCACTCAAATGAGCATCTTTTCGAGAGCCTTTACCTTTTCCATAGTAAAACTCTTCGAAGTTTCTTGGATCAATATAGACGTAAACGTAATAATTATTCATAGCACCTTCGGGTATAACTATTTATTCAAGGAGTACTCTATCACAAAGACACCAAATATCAGGGAATAAAGAAACATAGAAAATGTCCCTTAATATCAATGTCCTAATAGTGGAGATAGTATATAGAAAATGAATCGTAGTAGTCATTACGAGTATAACTTGGTCACAAGGGGGGGGCACACAATCAGTCAATCAAGCACCTGATATCTATCATGTGCTTCGAAATGGCACATAACACACGTCTTCGCAAACTGAGAGTCTTAGGAGTGCTAACCTTTGGCACTCTCCACTATGACTCCCGAACTGCGGAGGCAAAGCCTTCTGATTCCAGATATTATAGAGCAGTATCACCTATCGACTTAAAGGCATTGAGGGGCAAATAAAAAGTAAAGGTCTCTACAGACGGTACTTATCCTCAAGTTCAACATCCAGGTCCCAAAGCTTTTTCTGTTTAAGACCTTCTACGACTGAAGGGGTACAGGTGACATCATCCGGCCAACGGCGGTCAAATCCATCTATGGCGTTTTTGTTTGTACCATTGACCCCGACCAGTGTATCAGCGATGAAGACATCACGCTGCGCGTCCATATTGTTGACGACGCGCCATACAAGCATGTAGGCATTATCCAGGTCATTACCTACGGTATCTACAAAGATGACTATGCTCAGGTGTTTTTTCAACGGTTCAAGCAGATCGAAGCATTCACGCACTGGTCGAGACTTATCTATAGAGATGACCGTGATAGGACTAGCTGTCTCTCGCATGTACTGTTTCAGAGCGGTTGCTTCTGCAACTGCTTTCTGCACTTCTTCAAGCAGCGCAGCATCTTCTAGAAGCTCTACATGGTGAGCGACGACTTTACCCGTAGCATCGACACCCAGTTTTCCACCGACAAGCTCTTCCGGACTGGAATGGTCCAGCGCATCGACGATCCCTTCCGAGATAAATAGCTTAGAAGGTTCAAAACGGTTAAGGATATGTGGGACAAGCTTTGCATAGTCAGTGAGATCAGGAGCGTTCTCATCGACAAAAAGCGCATGTTTGACAAAACTCATCTGACCGGCACCCCAAAAGACATGCATGAACTGCTTTGCATGGCCTTTATAAAGTGGCTGCATCTTCGCCAGGATGAGATTATGAAAGACACCGTTCTCCGGCATATGATAATCGATGAGATCTGGCGCATTGGTCTTAAGTAGTGGCAAGAAGACACGTTCTGTGCCCCAACCCATATATTTGTCTTCCAGAGGGGGCTTACCAACGACTGTAGCCAAGTATACCGGGTCCTTTTTATGGGTGATCGCACTCACTTCAAGGACCGGATAAGGGTCTTCTAGAGTGTAGTAACCAGTATGGTCGCCAAATGGCCCCTCTATCTTCATCTCGGAAGGGTCAAGCCACCCTTCGATGACGAAATCGACATCTTCAGGAATATAGAGCGGCGTAGTCAATGACTTGACGGTACGAGCGTTCTCTTTCTTGACAAAACCATAGAGCAGAAGCTCATTGACCCCGTAAGGCAGCGGAGCCGTCGCACACCAGGTGTAGAGCGGGTCACCTCCGATAGCTATCGAGACCGGCATCTTCTGACCGGCTCGCTGATACTGGTCAAAGAAGTGTGACGCATCTTTATGGATCTGCCAGTGCATACCAAGATGGTTCTTGTCATAGACCTGCAGACGGTACATACCAAGATTGGCCATCTCACCGTTTAGACTTTGAGTATAGACCTGACCCATCGTGATAAACGGCCCGCCGTCCTGCTCCCATGTCGTCAGGATCGGTAGATCATAAAGGTCGGCAGCATCACCGAGGTATTTGACCTCCTGACACGCTCCTTCACCTTTAAGGCGTTTGGGAAAGACATTCTTTAGCGAAAAAAGGTCCCCAAGCATACCGAACTTGTCTTTGAGTGATGCCGGAGGCTTCATATGCAACAGATTTGTGATCTCGTCTGCTACCCCTTCGACACTCCGGCCAAAAAGCAGTTCTGTCCGTTTATAAGAACCAAAGAGATTCATCAAGACTGGAGTATCAAAATGCTTACCGGACTTGCTATCCACAGGCTTGGTGAACAACAGCGCTTTACCGCCATCTTTTTTCTTGACTTCTGCGTAGGCAAGATGAGGGATCTCAAGATCGATATCAAGCGGTTCATCGATGATGGTCACTTCGTCATAAAATTTCAGGAGGTCAATAGTATGTTGCATGGGAGTTTCCTTTTGAAGCATTACTCTAAAAAAGAGTTCCTTGCCTGAAGTGGCAAGGCGTTAAACGGTCGTCATCTACTGCTGGGACGCCATCACTTCTGCA
>JADGEC010000017.1 GCA_016744575.1 Sulfurimonadaceae bacterium
GGTTTAGCCTTGTTGATATGGTACTTCTCCTCTGCAGCAATAAAGTAGTAACCTACCACAAAGATCACCAATAGCAGCCAGCCAAACGGTTCTACCGCCAGGTCTATGGCATGCGATCCTTCTTCCACTCTAGTCATTACGTCTCCTTCAAGATATATAGTGCGCCCCTATGGACGTTTTTCGTTGTATGGCTGAATCAACGATCGATTTTGCCGTTAAAAGTCGTAACTTCAATAGACGGCCTATCTTTTCATCCAACATCGCGTCTATCGCTTCTTGTACTTCTGATAATCCCTGATGTGTCCGTACTATGGAAACATTTTCCCACATTATACGACGCAACTCATCTTTTTTTGCTTTATCACCCTCGCGTGTCAATACTTCATCGAGGATAGGTAGTGTTTGAGCACAATGCGTCCCTTCGAACGTGATGACTTTCTCAGCAGTACGCTTGGCAAAGACCAGACCTTCAAGCAGCGAGTTGCTTGCCAGACGGTTGGCTCCATGTACACCGGTCGAGGCCACTTCACCAATGGCATAAAGGCCTTTGACGCTTTCGACTTCACCATCAAGGTCTGTCTTGATACCGCCTATGGCGTAGTGAAAGGCTGGAGAGATCGGTACACGCTGCTTGGGAAGGTCGTATCCAAGGTCATAGAGTTTCGTATGTATGTTTGGAAAACGTTGTTGAAAATAGACATAATCAAATCTTTCAAATGAAAGGTAGACCTGTAGTCCAGTCTTTTTTGTATAATCAAAAATAGCTCTACTGACGATATCTCTAGGTGCCAGTTCCGCACGTTCATCATAGTCAGCCAGGAAGCGATGACCGTTCTCATCCTCGACCATAGCTCCCTCTCCCCGCAATGCTTCACTTAAAAGCTGTTTTTGGGCCGAGTAGTTACCGACATACACTGTTGGATGAAACTGCAACATCTCCATGTTCTCCAGTTCGATCCCCTTCTCTACACAGATGCCTTGCAGATCACCACTTATCTTATAAGCATTGGTGTGGTACTCAAAAAGTGAACCAAGACCCCCACTGGCTATGATCACCTGTGAAGCACGGATAGAACGGCGCTCTCCCTCATAATCGATCACTACACCGCAAGCCTCGCCATCATCTATTAGCAGATCGATCACGGTAGCATTAGAGAGCATTGGATGGGGATTTTGCTGAAGCAGGAAATGGTGCAGATGACGTCCTGTACCATCCCCTCCTGCATGGAGTATACGTTCTTGTGAATGTGCTGCCTCTTTTGTATAAAGCAGCCTGCCTTCATCATCCTTATCGAACTCAAATCCAAGCGAGACAAGATCAGCGATGACATCCCTACTACTGTTACTCAGAACAGAGACAGCTTCCTCATCACACAAGCCGGCACCAGCTTCGATGGTATCTTGGATATGTACCGGGATGTCTGACTCATCTCTGGCAGTCGTCACACCACCTTGCGCATAGAAGGTATTACACTCCCAGGGAAATACTTTATTTAGTACAAGGACTTTCTTAGAGACAGGTATATTGATCGCGGCATATAGACCCGCTACACCTGCTCCAATAATAACGACATCATATTGCATCGGTTCTCGACTTCTCTTTTTTTACTTCCAAAGACGATGTATAGAACGGATCGTCCTTATAACCGCAACCAGCCAAGGTTAACAGGGCTACTGTTATAATGAACACATGAAAAATAGTACTCAAATACTCTCTCATCTCCAGCATCGACCTCAATTCGCAAGATTATCACATCACGCCTGTATCCGAAGTGTACAGAGGCTTTTTCCTCCCCATCTTCAGAGAATGATCCGTTTCGGATATATCCGAAACGAGATCCTTTTTTTCGTGTTCAGTCACCCAGGCGCAAAACAAGAGTTTGATATTATAATAGATTCTATAAAGACTCCTTTAAAAAACTACCCACCGCAGACTTGTGAATCATCGTCTTTCAATGATATACGTGCGTTTGTGAGTCATAAGCGACCGATAGCACCTTCATTTGAACGTATCCGCGCAATGGACTATGAAGAGCGTTCCAAAGGTACTTTCAGCAACCATACCAGTAATCAGAAGATCCATGACCTCATCGAAGAGATCCGTCATACTATCCATGATAGAACAGATTAGAGCACTACCCCACTCTCCAGGGATCTATCAATATTTCAATGCTGAAGGTCGGCTTCTTTACATCGGAAAGGCAAAAGACCTTGCCAACCGTGTCAAAAGCTATTTTCGTTTCACCCCTACATTAGTACCTGGTCCCAAACTCTCCCTGCGTATTCAGAAGATGCTCTCCGAGACAGTTTCCATGCACTATATCATCGTACCTACAGAACATGACGCACTGATCCTTGAGAACTCTCTGATCAAACAGCTTAATCCCAAATATAATATATTACTTCGTGATGACAAGACTTACCCCTATATCTACATAGACCTCAATGAGCCCTATCCACGTTTTGAGATCACGCGCAAGGTCATCAAAGGCAAAGACATCCGTTACTTTGGGCCCTACTCTGTCGGTGCCAGAGACATCCTCAACGCCATCTATGAACTTTGTCAGCTTGTACAGAAAAAGGCCTGTCTTAAAGGGAAGAAGGCCTGTCTCTACTACCAGCTTGACAAATGTCTCGCCCCTTGCGAAAAAGAGGTCCGCCCAGAGACATATCAGGCGATCATGGATGAAGCATTCAGCTACATCGAAGACAAGAGACTACTTGCCGGAAGACTCAAAGAGAAGATGGCTTTTTATGCAGAGGCATTACGATTTGAAGAGGCCGGTGCACTGCGTGATCAGATAGAGAGGATCGAGAAGAGCGAACTGCTAAGCAATATCGATCTGGCAAATGGCAGTGATCATGACATCTTTGCTATCACACTACACTCGAACAAAGCAGCCATTGTACGCCTTTTTATGCGCAACGGTAAGGTCGTCTCCCAATCACATGACATCCTCACTGCCAATGACGGCTTCGATATCAACGAACTCTATGAAAGGGCACTGATGGGCTTCTATGGTCATGAGAGACCTCCTATCATCGCACCTATCCTTATAGCTGAAGAGTTCACCGCACAAACACTGGTAGGTAAACATCTTAGCCATCTCTTTGGAAAAAGAGCGCATATCATCCACCCAAAACGAGGTATGAAAAAGAAACTGACAGATCTGGCACTGAGCAATGCACAAGAGCTGTTAAGGGAAAAAGGGGAGAAAGAGGACCCTCTGCCCAAAGCACTGCAGGAGCTTTGCGAACTCGAACAGACTCCCTATCGTATTGAGATCTTTGACAACTCGCATATGTCTGGACAGGCAACAGTCGGTGGTATGGTCACCTTTACTGATGGAAAGTTTGACAAGAGCAATTATCGCCATTATCACCTTGAGAGTCGCGATGAGTATGGCCAGATGCGTGAGACCCTGACCCGCAGAATAGAGAGTTTTGAGAAAAACCCTCCCCCAGATCTCTGGATCATCGATGGTGGTACGACCCTACTAAAGCTCGCCCATGATCTTCTCCATTCGATGGGGACTACACTTGACGTCATCGCTATTAGTAAGGAGAAAGTCGATAGCAAGTCAAACCGGGCAAAAAGCGGAGCCAGTGACCTGATACACACCAGTGATAAAAGTATAAGACTTGGTAGAGCTGACAAACGACTCCAGTGGACACAACGCCTCCGGGATGAAGCCCACCGTTTTGCCATCTCTTTTCACAAAAAGACCAAACTAAAACTCGACAGACAGAGCAAGCTACTAAACACAAAAGGCATCTCTCCCGCAAAAGTGAAAAGACTCCTAAACCATTTTGGCACATTTGACGATCTATACCGTAGCAGTGAAGAAGAGATAGCTTCTTTACTAAACAGACAAGATGCACATAACATGAAAGAATTATTGAAATAAGTTATTTTTAGTTTTTTTTATGGTATATTTAGTGTTATTCTGTAGAAAGGTCCTTACATGGTGCAAAGTACTACCAGTGATGAAGAGTACCTTTTTGAGGGCTCGGTCATCATCAGTGAGACTGATCTTAAAGGACTGATCACCTTTGCCAATAGAAAGTTTTGTGAGATCTCCGGCTACTCAGCACAGGAGTTAGTAGGACAACCACACAACCTCATCCGCCATTCGGACATGCCACGTGCTGCTTTTAAAGAGATGTGGAACACGATCGAACATGGTGAAGTCTGGCATGGTGTTGTCAAAAATCTCAGAAAAGATGGACGTTTTTACTGGGTCTCGACAGAGATCGCACCCATCAAAGATGACAATGGAAACACTACCGGTTATATAGCTGCACGAAAACCAGTTGGACGCAAAGATATCGATGAGACAGCAGCTATCTATAAAAAGATGCTAAAAAACGAGAGAGAAGGAGTTTGAGTGCTGATCTATAATCAAAATAAAGAGTTTGTCGGTATTGATGACGAAGACCTACGACTTTTAGGCTTTTCATCTCTTAATGATCTGCTTGCAAGATGCAGTGATATTGCAGAACTGTTCGTAAAGAGACCAGGTTATATCCATGATTTCAAGAACTTTCAATGGATAGACTTTGTCATGCATGCAGATGCAGATGTCTCCAGAGCCATCATCCGCACAGGTGAGAAAGAGTTTAGCTGTGAGATCATCATCAGACCTTTTCATCTAACTCAATCGCCCGATGATGAAGCCTTCGCTATCTCCCTTCAACATATCCAACCACTCGGACTCTCCATAGATGAGGCACCTACTCAATCATACTCTAAGCCTCCAGCATCAGAGCCTAAGTCCGTAGCACCGAGCAGACCGGGACCTTCTACTACAAAGATAACGGCACCTTCCAATGAGACTACGACTTTGACGGAAGAGTTCTTATCTCATGATGAGACATCTACACTACCAGATATACCAGAGGAGCCACTATCCACACTCAATGAGATGATCGAGACCGATCTGCACACTCAGCCTGAAGAGGAGTATTCAGACCTACAAAGACCATTAGATATAGAAGATGACATCTTCCTTCAAGAAGAGCCGGCCGCAGAAGTAGGAGCTGAACCATTCGACGAGCCTGCCCTGGTCACAACTCCTGTCTCACCTCAAGAACAAGGCTACATCAGTAAACTTGAGACATCTCCAGATTATGTGTTCGATCCACATGTCGCAGCTGATGAGCTCGGACTACCTGTCGATCTTATCGAGGAGTTCATCCGGGATTTCATCCAGCAAGCTCATGATTTCCATGGCGAGATCTTTGAATCCTCAGCAAAAGAGGACTTTGATAATGTCAAGATACTTTCACATAAACTCAAAGGTGTCGCAGCCAACCTCCGGGTCGAAGATGCTTTTGAAGTGCTTGCCATCATCAATTCATCACATGACCAGACAGAGATCGACACCTATTTAAAGGTGTTCTATGAGAGCATCGCCAGACTTGAAGGCAAAGAAGTGCCTACTGCCAAGCCAACGTCTCCACCGTCAATACCTGCTGAGCTAGATCTGCCACCTGTATCCGAAGAGACACCGGACATATCCCCACAAGAACCACAAGAGTCTCTCGATAATGACATCTATGCATTTGATATCCTTGACAGTACACCGCATCCAGAACCGGAAAAAG
This sequence comes from Sulfurimonadaceae bacterium, assembly GCA_016744575.1. GTDB lineage: Bacteria > Campylobacterota > Campylobacteria > Campylobacterales > Sulfurimonadaceae > BB26. Next base: position 5,608 of record JADGEC010000017.1, read on the forward strand.
AGCTTCCATCCTCAGAAGAAGACGACCTGTATGCCCTTGAAGAGTTGACCGCAGAAAGCACTTATGTCCCACCAAAAGTAGAGGCTTCTGAAAGTTTGGAAGATGATGGACTCTACCCGTTTGAATCCCTTGATAAAGAGATAGCCGACCAGGAGAGTCCTACTGAGACTGATGATGAACATGTACTTCCACCAATGGACATGAGTCTACTTGAAGAACTTGACAATGAACCTGTCTCTCAAGAAGAGCTCTCCGTACATACACCTGATAAGCTTGAGACCGATGATGAGTATGAACTTCCACCAATGGATATGAGTCTGCTTGATACCTTGGACAACGACTCTCTCAAACAAGAGATCCCTTCTAACCAGAGCCTTGATGATTTTGGAATCGATGAGGAGTATGAACTTCCGCCGATGGATATCCACCAGCATGATGATGAAGAGCCTTCACAAGAGCCTGGACCTGTAGTACAAACGCTTCCAACACTGCATTTCGATGCACAAAAAGCTGCTGATGAACTTGGTCTGGATATTGGACTTATCAACGAGTTGACACAAGAGTTTGCTAATGACGCAGATCGACTCAAAAGTGAGTTTGAAGTAGCCATCTTATCCCTTCAAAGTAGTAATTGGCAAACAACGGCTTCACAACTTAAGGGCGTTGCCGATAATCTCCGCATGCAGGAGATCGCGACTACGCTACAGTCACTAACACAGATGACCGATCCAGAACAGGCAGAACAGATGATGCATCAGCTTTACAGCTATGTGGACCAACTATAAGACAACAACAGTGAGGAAACCGTTATGCAATTAGGCTTAAAAAATAGACTCCGTATCATCAGTCTCTTACCCATTCTGATTCTTTTTACACTATCGAGCTACTATGTCTACTCCTCATTTATGAGCTATCGGACCTCTCAGGAACTTCAGCTGAAACTTGAGGAAGACAAGCAACTCAATACACTGATAGGCCACCTATCCCGTGAGCGGGGAATGACAGTCATGTACATAGGTAGACCTACAGAGAAGACCCACCTTGGTCTTATCGCACAACGTGCTCTGGTCGACACTACGGCAGATAGGTACTTCACCTTTACCAAACTGAACAAAGAGCTTCATGATCACAGTAATGGGACTGCGGCCTGTCAGACATGTACAAATATCAAGGCGCTCTCAGCTTATATTCAAAACATCCGCGCTGCACGACCACTCGTCGATGCACGTAAAGTCGATTTTGATAACATCTTCTATAAGATCTATGGCAAAGCCCAACAGCAGATCATTTCTCAGCTTGAACAGATCATCAGTATCGAAGTCGATGAAGCCATCACCTCACTGGCAACGACCTACCTCTCCCTGGCACGAGCCAAAGAGTTCACTGGTGCAGAGCGTGATCTGATCACCTACACACTGGCAAGATCTGAAAGATTTAATCAAAAAGACCTTAACCGATGGCTTGCCCTCATTGGAAAAGCCGGTGCCATCAATTATGACACGCTTCTTGGCAGTGAGATAAAACGCTCTCTGAATGCCCTGTTTAAACATGAGGACAATCTCGAACTCTTTGAAGACATCGCTCTTCAACGTACACATATCATGCAGGCCATAAGCAGTGGAGAGTACAAGATCGAACCTGTTGAGTGGTTTACTATCGTCTCTGAAAAAGTCAATCTGATCGATGATGCTGAACAGCTTATCTTTGATGCCATGTATGCCAGATCCGACCAGGTCCAATCAGATGTATTGAAATTGCTGGCAGTCGCTATCATCCTTTGGGTCTTCTCAATACTCATCGCTATCCTTGGGATGTTCATGTCCAATGATATTGCGAGGAATATCAAGAACCTTGAAGCTGTACTGAGACGTGCAGCAGAAGGTACACATGAGGCCGAAGAGGGTGAGGTCATCGGCAGCAATATCAATCTTGATACAGCAGAAGGCACAGCACAGGCCTATATGATGCTGGAAAAAGTCATCGAACAGACTCGGCTTGATAAAGAGTTCGCCCAGGAAGCCAGTGAAGCCAAGTCGATGTTCCTGGCAAATATGTCACATGAGATACGTACACCACTTAACGGTATCGTCGGTTTTACCGAACTCTTGAAAGACACAAGACTCCAGGATGAACAACGTGAGTTCATCGATATCATCGAGAAAAGTTCTGAAAACCTGCTGGAGATCATCAATAATATCCTCGACCTATCCAAGATCGAAAGTAATAAACTAGAGATCGAAGACATAGTCTTTAACCCTGTCGAGGAGTTTGAGAGCGCAGTCGAAGTCTATGGAGTACGTGCCTCAGAAAAACATATTGACCTTGGCTGCTTCGTCGATCCGATGCTCGAGCGTCCGCTTAAAGGTGATCCTACCAAGATCAAAGAGGTCATCATCAACCTACTCTCCAACGCTGTCAAGTTCACCAACAGCGGTGGTGCTATCAATGTAGACATCCGGCGAGTCAAAAGTAGTAAGGCCAACCACACCAAAGTCAAGTTTCAGGTCGAAGACAGCGGTATAGGTGTCACCAGTGAACAAAAAGCCAAGATCTTTGAAGCCTTTGGTCAGGCAGACACATCCATCACACGTAAATATGGTGGTACAGGTCTTGGTCTCACAATATCCAGCCGTTTTACTGAGTTGATGGGTGGGCAACTAAATCTTGAAAGTGAACCTGGGAAAGGTACTACTTTCTTCTTTACACTGGAGTTTGAGGAAGTCGATACCCTTAGTGAGTCAGATCGTGGCACCTTTGATAACATGAATGCCATCATCCTTGAAGATGCCAATAAGAATAAGGTCCAAGAGACAAACCTAAGAGAGTATCTTGATTTCTACGGTGTCGAGTATGTCTCGTTCAAGACAATAGATGAGTACAAAGAGCTTGAGACACAAGTCGACTATGATCTCCTCTTTATAGACTATGATCTCACGGATGAGGGTGCCATCAGGGAGTTTGAACACATATCTGAGCAGATGGTACTTATCACAAAATCCTACTATATGAAGAAGATCGACTCCATGGACCTCGATATCTTCAAAGTCATCTACGAACCACTTAATGGCAGTAAGATAAAAGCTGTACTTAATGCCTATGATGTCGAAGAGTCTAAAGAGATAAAAGCTAAAAAGACGCGACAGACTGGCTTTGATGAGAGACACGCCAAGTTTGACGCAAAAGTACTCGTGGCTGAAGACAATATCATCAATCAGAAACTTATCCGTCGTACACTCGAAGACCTCAGTCTGACGGTCAGTGTAGCTGCCAACGGTCTAGAAGCATTCGAAAAACGTAAAAACGGTGACTTTGATCTGATCTTCATGGATATACAGATGCCTGTACTCGATGGAGTAGAAGCTACACAGGAGATACTTGATTATGAAGAGGACTTTGATCAACCCCATGTCCCGATAATCGCTCTGACGGCTAACGCACTCAAAGGTGACCGTGAACGGTTTATGGAAGCGGGAATGGATGAGTATACTACCAAACCTCTCGTACGTACCGAGATCGTAGGTCTGCTGAACCACTTCCTGGCTGATAGACTTATACCTGATACAGAGTCTAAAGAAGAGGACCCAACAGACGAAGAGACTGACATCGTGACTCTTCCTGAAAAAGTCAAAATAGAAATAGTGAGTGATACGGTTGTCACTAGATCAGAGATAGAACGACCTGCTGAAGAGGTCAAGACTCCTACTAAAGCAAGAAAAGATATCATACTTGCCAAAAAAAGTGTCCTTGAAGGGAAACTTTTTGCACATCTTTTAACTGATCTTGGATACACTTTCACCACTGTAGCTTCAGTAGATGAACTCCAAGCTACCATGGCGGAAGACCCACATAAGCTTATACTCTTTGACAAAGAGTTACCTGGACTGTCATTAGAGTCCTTTGACCCTCAAGGAGCCTTCTTGGTCATGATGGTCGATCCATCCAAGACGATAGATGAAAGTGATAAGGCCCACACAAATGAGGTCGTCAAGAACCTTATCAATAAAGACCTACTCCGTCTTGTATTTGAAAAATTTATTTAAGGGAAGGTAATGGCTGAAAGATCTTTAAAAATATTGATAGTCGATGACGATATGATCAACCTGAAACTTCTCAAGTCGATGCTTATAAAAGCACCAATAGTCTCATCGATAGTCGAAGCGATGAACGGTGCTGATGCTATCGATGCCCTAAAACTACATGATGACATCGATATTATCTTACTTGATATCATCATGCCCGTCATGGGTGGTATCGAGATGCTAAAAGTAGTCAGAGCTGATGAGAGCCTAAGGCAGGTCCCTATTATCGTACTGACAACTGATGAGACTAAAAAGACAGAAGCTCTAGAGACTGGGGCCAACGGTTTTCTGATGAAACCGATCCGTGAACGCGATCTTCTTCCTAAGATCAAGCAACTTATCCTTTAACTACCTCGTATTAAAAGAGATTGACACTATCAGACCTATAGTGTGTTCCTCTTTTTTAGTCTCTGTTCTCATCTAAAAGCATATGATCGGTGACCTCTTCTACCCGTGTTACAGGGATGATCGTGACCACTTCTTTGACTTCATCAGGGATATCCTCAAGATCACGCTCATAGTTTTTTTGCGGTATCAGGACTTCGCGCATGCCTGCACGTTGAGCAGCAATAAGCTTCTCTTTCAGACCACCGATAGGCAGGACCTTACCACTTAATGATAACTCTCCCGTCATAGCAACATCTGAACGGACTTTCCTACCACTAAGTATGGATGCGATAGTCGTCGCCATGGCAATACCCGCACTTGGCCCATCTTTTGGTGTTGCCCCATCAGGCACATGGATATGTAGGTCATACCGTTTATAGACCTCACTGACATCGACTTTTATTCCGTCATCTCTCTCTTTGAGGGTCCGTGGGATATTGGCACTCGATACAGACAAACTTCCTGTATCGATCATAGTCTTCACTACACTCATCGCAATACGTGCAGACTCTTTCATCACCTCACCCAGACTTCCGGTAAGTTGCATCGTACCTTTGCCTTTGATCCGGATCGCCTCGATCTTCAATACATCACCACCGACAGCTGTCCAGGCGAGCCCATTTACTACGCCTACAAGTGGGATACTATCTGTCTTATCGATCTCAAAGACCGTCTTATCAAGGAAGGCCTTCAGGTTCTTAATGGAGACCGAGACTTTAGATATCTCTGGGTTTTCCAAAATCTGTTTTGCAGCCTTACGGATCAGGTCAGCCATACGTCGGCGCAGATTACGGACCCCCGCTTCACGAGTATAATTGTTGATTATCTCTTTTAGTGCAGTTTTTGAGATAGAGAGTTCTGATGTCTTTATCCCATGTTTTTTTAGCTCTTGAGGCAAGAGATAACGCTTAGCTATCTCGAACTTCTCCTGTGGTGTATAACTACTCAGGCCTATGAACTCCATACGGTCTCGCAACGGAGGCGGTATCTTGCCCACGTCATTAGCCGTTGCTATAAAGATCGCTTTACTTAGGTCTATATTGAAGTTGAGATAATAGTCTCTAAAACTTGTGTTTTGCTCTGGGTCTAAGATCTCCAGTAGGACCGCTGTAGGGTCTCCCCGATGTGACATCGACACTTTATCGATCTCATCAAGTACGATGACAGGATTGATCTTCTTTGCATCGATCAGACCCTGGACAATACGACCTGGCATAGCTCCTATATAGGTACGGCGATGGCCTCTTAACTCATTGACATCCTCTAGACCACCTAGTGCGATACGGACTAATGGACGCTTCAACGCAGTTGCTATTGAGTTCGCCAAAGAGGTCTTACCTACACCCGGAGGACCTGCAAAACATAAGATGGCACCTCCACCCTCTTTGTTCTCAATACCGCGAAGCTCAAGCAACTCTTTGACAGAGAAGTACTCAGCAATACGTTCTTTAGGCTTTGTCAACGAAAAGTGGTCAGTATCAAGCTGTTTCTCCACATCTGCGATCTTCAAAGCCTTCTTCGCCTCATCCCCGAAAGGGATGTCAAGGACCCATTCAAGATAACTCTGGATCATCCCCGCATCGGCAGAGTCCGGATGCATCCTGGAGAATCGTTCAAGCTGTTTATCGATCTCCTTATAAGCATCCTCACCCATCTTATCTTTCTTGGCATCAAGTCTTTTACGATACTCCTCTATCTCTTCATCACGTTGGGTATCGGTACCAAGTTCCTGCTGGATCTGTTTGAGCTGCTCTTTGAGAAAATACTCTTTATTGACTTTTTCCATGCGGTTATGTACTTTGGAGCGAATCTCTTTTTGTAACCTAGATGCTTCGATCTCTTCGATCAAAAAGTCGATCAGCATCAAGAATCGCTGCTCTATATCATCTTCGATGAAGAGTGCGTAGGCCTGCTCTTTCTTTAGCTTGACAGAGCTGCTGACAAGATCGGCAATACGATCATACTCATGGTTCTCTTCGATGGTACGTAGCAGGTCAGCTGGAAAATAGTTGCTTATCTGGGAGAGTGTACGCACTTTTTCACGAAGTACTTCCAAGATCGCATCCATCTTCAGAGCCTGTATTGGTCGAGGCTCGATGATATCGACCTGAGCTCTAAGGAAGTCACCATCCTCAATACGCTCCAAGACACGTCCACGGGAAAGTCCCTGAAACAGTACTTTGATACGTCCATCGGGCAGTGCGACTTTACGCATGATCGATCCGACCACTCCTGCATCATATAATGCATCAAAATCACGCTCTGTCTCATGCTCAGGTCGAGTAGGACAGACGATCACAAGTGTGTTATTGTCGATCGCATCAGATGCAGCCGCCATATTACTCTCATCACTTAGAAAAAGTGGTGAGATCATAAAAGGGTATAAAAAAAGCTCGTCTTCAGCTATTACCGGCAAGTCTGCCGGGAAAGAACCATAATTACTAAGTTGCATTGACTATCCTGTAAACATCATATTTTTTGGTCGGGTATTGATAGCTGATCCTACTGCGGACCAGTCATCTTACGCTCTATATCTTCTTGTTGCTCAAGATCTGTATTTATTGAAAACCAGTCAGACTCATCGACTTTCTTCCGTGAGACGACACTCTGTGTATCAGGGATCAAGAAGGCGTACCAGCTTGGCCCACCATCACCTTCAAACATCTCTTTATACCAGGGGACATCAGCAGGGTCGACCTCATCCCAGTCTATCCATGGCTGCGGTTTGAGACTACGGTAATAGTTTGTCCCTCCGGGTTTATCCAGACGTTCATAGAGACTTGCTATTGTCTCGTTTAAGGAGGCCTCTGCAAGATAGAGACGTAAGACCATCGTATTTACGACTGGTCCATATTTTGAATGCGGGTATTTTCGACTAAACGCTTCACCTGCTTTGATCCCCTCTTGTATAAGCCCCTGGTCACGCCTGGGATTGGGTAGTGCCATATATTTTGCTTTTATCATCAAGAACTCAGCATACTCACGTTCATCAGCATCAGCATAACGCTTGACATATTCTGTAAGAAAGTGCTCACTTAACAGATACTCTTCATAATACATATGTGACACCGCAAGAATAAGTGTCGCTTCATCAAGTAGAGGGGAACCAATATGCTCACTCTGTAGTGAACTATAATAGTCGTCAGCCTTTTCCAGGTTGGCATCCCCAACGGCCTCGATCATCTTCTCATACCAATAAGCTGCAGGCTGATTATACTCCTCGATCTCCTTGCTACATCCGGCAAAAAGTATCAATAGTACAAATCCAGCGATCATAGATCTAATCATCCAGGCAAATCCAAGTGTTTTATTGGCTGTTATTCTACCGAAATCCCTTTAAAAAATATAAAACAGCTTCAGATCATCAATAATACTGAAGTCATATCATATAAATGCCGATATATAGCCCTGACTTAGACCAGACTATAAGACGCCGATAGCAATTGAGATATCTAGCGATTTTTTCAGTGATCTTTGTGCTACCTTGTAGAAATATGTTACAATAATACCGATTAAACGTGATTGGAGATCTATGCTATTTGACCTGAAGATGCCCTTACTTGGCTTTGAATCGATTATGAAGATGCGACTTGAGAAAGTCGACGATATCTTTATGCGTCTCAAGGCTCCCGATGAGGATGAGCCCTCTTTCACACTGATCAATCCTTTTGTACTTCGTGATTACTCTTTTGACATCCCAGTGTCTGTTCAGCAACTCATGGGCATCAAAGAGAAGAGCAACCTTCTTATCTACAACATCATCGTCGTCCAGAACCCTATAGAGAAGTCAGTCGTCAACTTTATCGCACCGATCGTCTTCAATACAGACAATAATACAATGGCTCAAGTCATCATCAGTGATGCTTCTCAATACGGTATCGCCGAACCAATATCCACTTTTCTTGAGGCTAAAGATGCTAACTGACACATTGACGTTCATAGGCAACGGGGCTATGGCACTTGCCCTTGCAAAGGGGCTCAAAAGCACTTATACTATTGAAGTAGTCGGACGTAGTGATAAACGACTTGATGAGTTTGAAGAGAAACTTGGTCTCACCATAGCGAAACATTCACTTGAAGGTTTTGACATCTCCGCAAAGACGATCATCTTATGTGTCAAACCGGCAAATATCTTGACTGTCGGCACACAGTTGACTGGAAAAGCCTCACTACTCTACTCCGTCCTCGCAGGGACCACACTACAGACACTTACAAACAATGTCGATGCTGATGCCACTGTCCGTGCCATGCCAAACCTTGCAGCAACTGTTGGAAAGTCCATGACGACACTGACCGGAGATGCCGGCAGTCAAGCGCAGGCCCTGGCACTTTTTGACGCTATAGGCAGCACCTTGTGGGTAAACAGTGAGAAAGAGCTTGATGTCGCTACTGCTCTTGCAGGAAGCGGACCAGCCTATCTGGCACTTATTGCCGAAGCACTTGCCGATGGTGCTGTCCGAGAAGGGATCAAACGTGATGATGCCATGACCCTGATGCGCGGACTATTTGACGGTTTTGGTGCATTGATCCAAGATGAGCATCCTGCATTACTTAAAGATGCCGTCATGAGTCCGGGAGGGACCACAGCTGCCGGCTATGCCGCACTGGAGAAGAACAGTGTACGAAGCGGATGTATCGATGCTGTCGCAAGCGCGGCAAAGCGTGCCAAAGAGCTTGCCTAACAGGCTCTAGTTTAATATTTTTTAACTATTTATAATATAACATATTATAATATTTAAGCATGCTATTAGTTTTATATGTGTACCATTAATCATTATAGTGATAACTAGATGAGTGGTTGGTCGCAAACGCCTTATAAAATAGTATGCATCTTTCTTCTCATCTTTTTCAAACAGTATGAAAAAGGGGAGTATATGACTTCAAAAGACCTACTCCAAAAAACAAATATACGTAAAAAGATATCTATTTAACAAATATGATAGTTTTTGATCGACTGCCTCCTTTTTCTCTGTTCTCACAAGGAGACATGATGAACCCGTTAAGACTCTCAGTACTAGATGATGACCATGAGAAAACTTTTTTCTATCGATCATTATTCATTTTCTTTTTCAATTTAGTTCAATATTTAGGCCGTCTAGCGATCGACTATGACAAACGTTCTAGACCAACGACCTTTGTACAGGTCAGTAGAAAATCTACACACCCCTCTTTCTTTTTGCTGTTGACTCTTGGAATGATCAGCTTTTCTCATCCCACATCACTTCAGGCTGCATCGTATGGCTGTCAGGGAGAGAATGTCACAAACATCCATGGTGCCACAACAGATGCCTACCAACAGTATACGGAGAACAGTACTGGAGGAGGTGGTTACTCACGTTACTTCAAGTTCACCCCCCAAGTAGATGGAGATATCACCATCACGTTTGGTAATACAAGCGATACACGTCAAAGGATGTACATAGGGACATCCTGCCAAGGTAGTCAGATCTATTACAGTGGCAATAGCACAGGTTCTTCTCATACGTTCAGTATCACCTCGGGTGAGACTTATTATGTCAGGATGCGTGAAAGGAATGCTTCGGATAGAATACGCTTCACGATCAGCTTTGATCTAACAGCCATCGCGATCGTCGGCGGATGTGATAGCAGCCTTGACACTAGTGCAAATAACTCTGCTCCTGGAGTCATCGTAAGTAGTATGCACAATATCACCACTGATACGACGGCCTGTATCAGTGGTTATTCGGACGATGCTCAAGGAAGCCCTGAAAAGGATGATCTTTACTATTTCACTGTAGGAAGTGCAGGTACTCTAGACATGACGACCTCATCACCAAACGGACACTCTTACCACCTGTTGATCGGTTCGACATCTAATGGAACCCAATACTATGGCGATTCAACAGCACAATCGCACAATATCCCATCACTTACACTTGCTGCCGGTGATTCAGTCTATCTCAAGTTCAAAGAGACTGGCAGTGATCTGGATGAATATGAGATGGACTTTAGTTTTACACCGTTGAGCTCTGATCTATCTATCACCAAAGATATAGATAACTCCTCTCCCGAAGTCGATGACGTCGTGACCTATACCATCGTCGGTACCAATAACGGTCCAGATACTTCTAATATCATCATCACAGACGATCTTCCAAATGGACTGGAGTTCCTATCAATCGAGGACGATAAAAATGACTTCGAGTGTCAAAGGGCAGATGTACTTATCACCTGTGAAGGTACGCAAGACTTTTCCAATGGTGAGGATGTGACAATAACACTCAAAGCCCATGTCAGAGAGAGTGCCACCATCACAAATACGGTGGCTATTACTTCAAGCGATGACAGGATCGACCCTGTTGCAGACAATGATGAGGCCGAGGTCGACCTTACATCAGAAGTAGCAGACGCTTTAGCTGTCGATGACAGTTTCAACGCCCAGGCAAACACGACCTTTTCTGGTAATGTCTTGGCAAATGATTCTGGTGGTGGACTTGAAGTGACCAGCTATGATCCAAGTACTCTGACAGGAAGCATCATCTCCTTCGACCTCTTAACCGGAAGTTTCTCCTATATACCTTCATCAGGTTTCACTGGCACGGACTCCTTCACCTATGATATCGTCGACAGCAATGCACTCACTTCATCTGCGACCGTCTTTCTCGCAGTGAGCGCACCTGAGGTAGGTTACACACAATGTTCAGACAACGGTCTCTCCGAAGCTTACAGGGAGTTCTGTCTAAGAAGATCGATGCTTCTTCCGGGTGATATGATCACCGTGGGCAATACCATCTTGGTCGCTCCCGGGACAGAAGCGACAAATAACACGGCTAACTGTAATACCTACACAAACGGTACCTATATAGATGATGCATCTTCTTCAAACAATAACTACCGACTCTGTGGATACAGTGTGGACAATGACTCCAGTACTGCTTCGACAACGGCAGAAGTATCAGGCATCCCAACTGATGGCTCCAGGATACGGTTTGCAGGGCTCTATTGGCAAGCATTGATCGACAATGCTACCGGTATCGAGACCACAGCGAACATCCAGATCAGAAAAGATGGTGCAGGAAACTACCAAGATGTCACTGCCAGTCAGGTCGATTATGGCATCAATGTCGGTCATACTGGAGAGACAAGCTATTCAGCCTTTGCTGATGTGACAAGTATCTTTAGCAGTAATCATTGGCAAGACGGAAACTATACTGTCAGTGGTATCCCTGTCAAAGAGGGAGAGATAGGTAATCTTGGTACCTATGGAGCATGGAATCTGATCATCATCTATGAGAATAGTACCAAGTCGATGAAAAGCTTCTCCATCTTTGATGGCTGGGATCAAGTCGATAGCGGGAGACAAGACGTACCTATTGAGATCAGTGGTTTCTATACACCCAAACAGACCCCTATCAACTCTACTGTATCAGTCTTTGCAGCCGAAGGTGACAAACATATCTCTCGAGATCATCTTTATGCCATTCCAAAGAAAAAAGCCCCTGTCCAGACAGAACTAAGCCATACATCAGGACAGACCTTTGACTCGAGTATACAGACGACCCCGTTCTATCGTCTTCCAGACCCATTGAACAACCAGGGTATTGATATCCAGTCTTTTGAACTCGGCAGCAGCGGACTCAATATACTAGAGACAGAAGAGAACAACATCACCTTTAAGTTCACCTCAGACCAGGACCGTTATTGGCCATCGATGATCGCATTTGAGACAGAGGTCTATGCCCCTCGTTTTTGTTATGACTACAGCTATAAACAGAATTTTTTCTATTTCACTGAGGACAATAACGGAACGCAAGAACCAATGGTACAGGGGTCTGTCAATCCTCATCAAGACATCGAAGTCAGCCTTTACATCAGAAATGAGGAAGACTCCGATGTCGCTGCAGAGAACATCACACTTGACTTCCGAGATATCAATTCGACACAGGTCACCTATGTCAATAACTCTGTCGACGTCATCTTTGCTGGTGACACTTATCGAACAAACATCGCCGAACCACCTGTGACCACTACCAGTACCAGTATCAACAATATCCCTACCGGAGGTATTGGAGGGGAAGAGTACTTTTACACTTACTATAAAGTCAACCCAAATGTCGCTGATATCAACTATACACTGGCTGCTGATATCAACTACTCATTGGTCTTCTATGATGCTGGGGGAAATGAACTCGCACGCTATCCATACAACAGTACGATAGGTGGTGATGACTTTCCATTATGTACTGGTGCAAACTTCAGTTATGAACCCGAATGGAGTATTTTCAATGTAGTACAAAGTGATCTCTATGATACAGCACACCAATACTATAATATTCCAACACAAGTAGCAGGGAGACCCGGGAGATTCGACCTGGTCTCATTCTTACCACCTCCAAACGAGAACACTGAAAATGGCGTCAGTACGATAATCTCTGTTGAGATGATAGATGCAGGGGCCTATCATGATATCAATGCGTCATGCCGTGAACCTTCAAGTGCTATAAGTTCAAAAGTCTGGATGTTATTTGAGAACAATACCTCAAAGGTCGCATTCGACAGTGCTTCTATCCAGGATGCGATCGACAATGGGATGACGACCATGACGAGTTCGACTGAGATGTTCAACAATGCGACTGATAACGCTGCATTTCGAGTCTCGTACTTGACGACAAATGACGATAATGCATCTTTACCAAATATTGTCATGCATGGAAATAAGGTCCAGGTAGCAAACTTCGATCACCTGATCTCTGGAAACACTATGTGTATTGACAATCCGGCTACAAGTATCGATAGTGTCTGTGATACGGCTTCGATCAGTGGGAACATCGGTATATCCAAGCCTCAGTTGAGCCAATGTATGGAATGTATCTTCGGGATCAGTACTACCCGCATTTGTTCACGGGATAATTTCGCCATTAGACCCGAAAGCTTTAATCTAAGACTGATAGACCTTGATCAAGAGGACCACAATGTTACAGAGCGATTCGCGGAAGACAGGACTGGGGTAGCTTCACCAAACACAAGTAGAGTAGATCTTGCTGCAGGTTATGCCTATGGTCTTGAACTAAATGCGACCTCCCATCATGATAACAAGGCGATACTTGGATATCGAAGGAACTTAAGTCCGGCTGTCGCCACTGACTACGGTGTCTCCTTTGTCTGGGACCCATCTGACGTCAGTGTCACCCCTATGTGTAATGATGATTCAAACATGTCATTGACGATGGATATCTATGACGGGACCAGTACCAGTGAACAGAACCTGACACAAGTCGGTGAATACAAGCTAACCGCTTTTGATAACACCTGGACACAGGTCGATTATGACACACTCTATATGCAGCATCATAGCGATAGTACCCACTTTTTAGGAGGGGTGACGGGTAAAGATTGTCTATCGACTTCCTCGATTGTCCAGAACATCGATACTTCTGCTTCTTTTGATAGCTCTAGCAATGTGATCAGTAATATCAATGGTTGTAAGATCAATAGCGACCATGATAATGCAGATGCCTCGTTGCGATATCGTGACTACAGTACCACTTTCCATCCGTATGAGCTCAACACCAGTGCACTGTCCTTTACACATGGTAACAGTCTCAATATTGACTTCACAAATGCATGGGTCTATATGAACAATATCTCCGCTGATGATAACATCTCAGTAAACATATCTGGTGATATCATCGCAAAAGGCTATGATGGTACACAGTTGAGCAATTTTGTCAGTGGTTGTTACGCTGAACCGATCGATCTTTCTGTCGGTCGTGTATTACCAACATCTATACCTGTCTCATATGACTTCTTGCTTCTTGACACTAACGGTACAGATACACTGGCGACTAAAACAGGAGATCTTAATACGACTACAATATTACAGCCATCACCATCCCTTCTTGATGGGAACTTCACCAAAGCCGCAAGAGGATCGACGACCATCGATCTACATATGAATTTTGCTCGAACTGTCAACAATCCGGTCAATCCTCTCGTCGTAAGCTTCATAGACTTCAATGTCACCTGTGCTACAGCAGCAAACTGCCAGATGAAAGCAGACTTGACAGCAGCACATGAAGCCATTGGTCAGAAGCCTATCCTTGGGAGCGTGACACACTACTATGGAAGAGTCCATGCACCACGTTATCGGATAAGCGAGAACACAGGTACATTAAGACTCTATTACGAAGTCTACTGTGACCCCAATACATCATCAAATCCCTGTACTATTAACGATCCAAGCGATCATACACAGACTATGTCAAATCGATTACTAAGTGTTGATGACATCAGATGGTATAGAAATGAAGCACACACCTCTGGAGTCGAGGGAGACATCAACACCTCCTTACCACCAAGAGGTCTGGATGCGCTTACAGCAAATGACAGAGTGGATTATGATCAGGCAAACTTTATCTATGATGAGTCTAAAGGCTACCCTTATAAGACCACCATACAGGTACCATCAGACTCTTGGCTCATCTATAACAAGTTCGACGCTGCCGCAATGGTCAACTTCTTTGAACTCGAGTTCAACAGTGCTGGTAGATCCGTCGGTAAGCGCATCGGTGTCAGCAGCACTGATTCCAACGCTTCTAGAAATACCAACAGGAGAATACAGTGGTAACACTCTCCTCTTGAGGAGTGCTACTATGCAGTTATAATGAACACTAATTGTTTAACATTATTTAATATTTAAGAATCTTATTAGTTTTCTAGGGGTATGATTTAGTATTGTAGTGACAATTAGGTGGGTGGTCGGGTCGCACAGTTCCTGCGTTTCTTCACAACTATATGAGATCAAGACATGACCCACACGGATCACACCCCGAGAATTGTACTTCCCTGATCTTCAAAAGTAGGAGGCTTCATGCACTTTTTCATACCTTTTTTCTTCTTTTTCTCACGTACTTACACTTTAAGTGATGTTGCTCTCGATATAAGACCTACTATTCTCAAATCAAATAAAGACCGAATACTCTTCTATCCTGTCTCTAAAAAGGAACAAAGATGAGGCTGTTTACCGATAGATCATATTTGACTAGCCTCTTAATCTTCTATATATTTTTATCGACAAACGTATTTGCCCTATCTGAGGATGAAAGTACAAACAATAGCTGTCCAACAGGTCAAGTCATCTTAAATACCTCCACGACTTCAAACGCACTGGTCAGCGACGCACAAGTAGATCGGGATTTTGACTATTCCGACTATTACACTTTATCATTTACTGCTGATGGCACACTTGATATCTCGCTGGCCTCCAATAAAAACATATATCTACTCATCGGAAACAGCTGTGACGGGACTACTCTATATGACGGTCGAGTCAAGACGAAGACTCACAGTCAAGCAGCCATCCCTATCACTGCAGGTTCCTCAGTATATGTGAAAGCCTATCTTGATAATACGTTCAATAATAGTACCAGGACATATACATTAAATGCTGATTTTACGGCAGCACCTTCTCCAGACCCCATCGCAGAATACAGATTTGATGAGTGTTCATGGGATGGTAATAGTGATGAAGTAAAGGACTCGATCGGAAGCGTTCATGGCCAAAGCTATAATGGTGCAGACATCAATAGCAGTGATGCCCTTTTATGTAGCAGTGCTCTCTTTGATGGGGATGACGATCATCTATCGATGGGTGACTCTTTTAATGACATATTTGGCAGCGCTAACAATAGTTTTAGCATCACCGCATGGATAAAGGCTGTGAGTCTGAGTTCGACTACCAGCAATCATGGTACCGCCAACACTATCATCGCCAAAGCATCTGACAGCGCAAATGATAACCTTGAGATCGGCGTAAACACGGATGGTACCTTGCATATCTATTTAGATACCGAGACTGACACCAATGAGGACTTTGGTGCGACTGGTAGCATAATGACAGACCGCTGGAATTTTATTGCATTAAGTTATGACGGTACAGCGATGACTGTCACGATCAATGGTACGACTTATGCATCTGGTGGTGGGAAAGGTACCATAGCTGACGCCGCAGGCAGTCCTTTTACCATAGGCACTACGCTACATAGTGACACCTCATTCAATGGACTTATCGATGAGGTCAAGATCTTTGACAGTGCCTTGTCTTCATCGATGCTTAGCGATATCTTTACCAATGAGGGCTCCGGTAATGACTATACTGATAACAGTAGAGAGTGCCAGGACTGTCTAGCAGGCTACTGTGAGACAAACAATCTCGTAGAAGGCTTCCATATCATAGACCCTGACGGTGGTGATGATAAAAACTCCTATGAGATCTATTGTGACATGTCAAGTGCACAGGCACCAAGGGAGTTGATTTCACTGCCACTCAAAAACTTCTCAAACAACATGGTCTTTACAGATGACACACCCGATGTAAACTATTACTCAGAGGCCCAATCCGGTGATAGTTTTTCATATCTTCAGATAAAGATAGCAACAGATAACACTATCCATATCATTCCCGACTCCATAGCGGAAGAGTCATCATCCAATGCCGGTTATTTCAGTAACATCAACCTGATAGGGACTCCTTTTGCAATCGATTGGGACAACACGACTCTTTCAAACTGTAATACCAGTAAATTGCGTAAAGGTTCCTGGGACCAAGCAGTAAAGATCAACACATTAGACATGGCAAACGGTCGCTGTAAAGTCGAGGGCATGCAGTTAAGACTACTTGATGATTATCAATATCTGACCTTTGATGACATAGACAGTGGTGGTGAGATCCTAGAAGAGACATGTCGTCAGATCTTTGAGAAGATCCCTGATGACAGCAGTCACTTACCTACAGTAGATGGAGAGTCAAACGGTCATTTCTGGATCGATCCAGATGAAGGTGGCCGAGTTGGGGGAGATACTGTCACCACCCTTTTCAGACCCTTTGTCGCTTACTGTAAATATCAAGAAGACATCGACCAGGCCTGGACATTCGTCATAGCTCTTGATGCCAAAGTCACCAATAGTAAAGATGATATCAAGACCATGGAACAGGTCCGTAATGATCAAAACACTTATCATGACACCTGTAGCCAACTCGGTCTCCTTTTCTATGTACCAAATTCTCAAGACACTTTTGAGCGCACAAAGAACTATTTGAGTCTAAACAAACAGGAGTGGATAGACTATACAGGTACGATCCGTGAAAAATACAAGATGTATAAGAACAATCCTGATCAAGAGTATTATATTAAAGCTGAAGGTTTTAATGAGATCTGGCCTTATGGTCCCTTCGGTGTCTATAATAACTGTCGTGGAGACAAGATATGGAATGGGTCATCATGCCAGTCATTTTCCAACTGGGGCGATGGTGGGGATAGTCCTAAACTGGCTATGAGCAGCCGATGTATGAAACTTGATGGTGCATGTGATGACCATCCAGGAGGGTATTCTCTTCCAGATGGAAACATGGACCTTGGTAACCTTGGAGACGCCGGATGGCGAACGACACTGATGGACCAGGTCGAAAGTGGCCTGATCACGGGCATCACTGATGGTGACAAGTGGTGGGTCAGCGACAAGGGTGCTGGAGGCTACTTAGATTGTTCCGGCGGCGGGTGTTCAGATGACTATTATGAACCAAATGGCAACTACACTCCACAGGCCTGGCTCAACTGGATAGCAGATGAGAATGGTGATGTCTATCATGATGATGACAATAATGACTTTTACTCGTACTATGATTATATGTGCATGGCATGGGACAATTATTATAGCTTTCAACGTTATGGTCTGACCATAGGTCCGTTCACAGTCGATGAGCATGATCCTGCTCTCACAACGGGTGATCCAATACCAAACGATCTGAACATCACCACAAAGATAGTCGGAAAGCCTTTGGAACTTGATGCTCTACTGTTTGATGATTCACGTACACAGATCATCGATGATCAAAACATCAGTGCCGGGCTGTTCCTGGTCGGTTTTGAGACGATCAATGAACAAGAGAAGACTATAGACCTTCACTACTACGGGCAAATAGGGGCAAATGATGACTTCAACCTTTCTATCAACCCCAGAGGTATCATCTCGTTAAACGATGAGTCTCCTTATCCTAACACCCAGATAGATACGGCTGTCAAACGATTAGCATTTCAATATAAATATTGTCTTCGCGATGACATATTATGGACAGGATGTTGGACTACATCTGGAAGTGACGCTTCTACAGCAGCCATATGTACAGACAACTGTACCCCTAACGATGTCGGATGCGCATGTAAGGTCGCTGAATCAGATGATTTTGCGGTACGCCCAGAGAAGTTCAATATCACTACACCTACGGCACTTATCGTCAAAGCAGGTGTCAATCTTGACGTCACATACAGTGCGAACATCTACGGCTCAGATACGATCACGGCACTAGACTATAATGAATCAACGGATCTCTCCGTAGACGTCAATATCACACTCGCGGACCCTACTGTCATATGTAAGTACACCTCCATAGAGTTGAACTCAACAGTCGCTTTTGAAGATGGCCAGGATATCCATCCAACAAGTTTTGATCACATTGGAGCGTACCATATCAACATACATGAAGTAGATGGGACAGAGTTTGCTAAAGTCGATGCAGATGACACCAATGACAGCGCCCGATTTATAGTAGAGTTTGATGATGATCTGACAGTCATACCTGATCACTTTGATTTGACCATCTTTCCAAAGATCGACCATGGCAATGGCTTCACCTACCTTTCAAACGATCTCGACAGCATGGCAGTAAGACTCGATGTGAATATCACCGCCAAACGTGCGGATGGAGTCACCACAGAAAACTATACAGATGGCTGTTATGCAAAGAGTACGTCTCTTAAAGTCCATCATGGGGCGATACCTGGCACTCAGAATCTCATCGATTATAAAGAAGCCACATCAGATATCAATGGGTCTAAGACACCTGGCACTGATCTTACGATCCCTGGGATCACTCCAACCGTCTTTACCATCGATAATAACGGGACAGCAGAACTTGAACTGTTGATGAACTTTGGAAGAGTCATCGACACACCAATAGACCCTTTCAAGTTTACGATCAATGATCTGAATGTGACGGACACAGACAGTGTGTCCGTATCAGATAGTACTGTCGATCTTAATGCCACTATGTACTACGGACGCGTTCACACCTCTCGGAACAGAGTCGGTTGTGTGAATAGTGCAGCATGTACGGCCATCATCCCTCTCTATTATGAGATCTATGCAAGTAATAGCAGTGATCCACTTATAGCTAATGTCTCTTCAGGAAATCTGCTAAGTATTGACGACATCAACTGGTATCAAAATACCATACATACAACTGATGATGGAAACATCACAGGGAGGTTTGAGCCTAAAAACATATCCGCGATAAGCAACTTTAACAATTCATTGAACGATAGTGTCGTTGATTTTAAAAATGCTTTTTTCTCTTACACTGGCAACAAGGGCTACCCGTATAAGACATCCATCGATATCAACGCCAGTGAGTGGTTGATCTATCACAGGTTTAACAATACTGCGACTAAGAACAGTTTTGAACTAGAGTTCAACAGTGCTGGTAATGTCGCTGGTAAACACATCGGTGTCAGTGGTTCTGACTCCAACGCATCTATTAATACTAACAGGAGGATCACATGGTAAGAGCTGCTTTTACTATGATCGAATTGATCTTTGCTATCGTCGTCATCGGGATCATCTCCGTCTCCATACCGACGATCATGGTCAACAACTCAAAGAATGTCGAGGTCAACCTTATGCAAGAGGCCATACTTATCGTCGCGACAAAGACTGGTCAGGTCTTGACATATCCCTGGGATGAGAACAGCCGTGACCCAGGTAGTACGATCTTGGCAAAGACCGATGCACTAAACATCAATGAGTTCTTCTTTGATGGTGAGCTTGATCGAAACGTCTCTGATTTCAGACGTGGGCATTTTCAACAAGCCCTCCGTCGTAAACTGACTCCTTCCAATGCTGAACGAAGTGCGACTGCATCAAATCTTTTAGCTTTGGAAGCACTTGACTTGAACGTGGCTGATGATATAGATGACTTCAATGGACAGTCTGTTCTGCTTACTCACATTGGAGAAGATGGCTATAAAAAAGATTATAATCTTAGTGCAAGCGTCATCTATGTGAGCGATATAGCTGCTTATGTCAATGGAGGCACTACCCCGTTGCTTTTTAATTTCACTAAAGCAGATGCAGGGCGTGCCACCAATATCAAGATGCTGGAGCTCAATGTAAGAGCAAGAGACAATGCTGGTAATTGGCCATTGCAACCCGATATTCTTTTTAGAAGCTTCGCTTCTAATATCGGGGAGACTGATTACTATAAAAGGACCTACTGATGATGAAAAAAGCCTTCACAATGCTAGAACTCATCTTCGTGATCACGATAATGGGAATCATCGGTACCGTCGGAGCCAATGTCCTGAGTATCATGTATGAGAATTATATCTCCAGCGCTGTCAACAACCAGATGCAGTCACAGACAGAACTTGCCATGCAGCAGATCTCCAATCGAATGAGTTCACGCATCAAAGAC
This sequence comes from Sulfurimonadaceae bacterium, assembly GCA_016744575.1. Lineage (GTDB taxonomy): Bacteria > Campylobacterota > Campylobacteria > Campylobacterales > Sulfurimonadaceae > BB26. The sequence goes on from JADGEC010000017.1 coordinate 26,563, forward strand.
TCTGTTATCGCAGCTAATGACCTTGGTTTCAATGGCTTAAGCGATGCTCGTGATGATGTCAACTACACCCGAGTGGAGTGGATAGGCTATGACAATGACAGCTGGCTTGGAGACGCGGCCAGTACAGCTCCTGCATGGTCCGGTTTTATAGACGTGGATGCTCACAATGTAGCAAGACTAAGTTCACCCGGTTCTGACTTCACGGCCAACGGACGTATTGACACCAATATTCAGGCACTCTCTGACAGTGACATCACTGATGCTGCTATCTTTTTTATCGGGACCAATACCGACGTACAAAATGACTATGGCTGGAATGGTTCGGCCTACAACATCAATGACACAGCCATGCACCCTGTCGCAGCAGCGCCAAACACAGATGAGATCATACCTGCCGGATACACCTTTTTCGGGGTAGATGTCTATGAACAGTACAAGCTTGCCTGGACAGCCTACGCCATCGGGATCGACCCTAATAATGACAACCTCTACCTTTACTACGATTACCAGCCATGGCAGGGTGACTCTTATAATGATAATAATACCAAGCAAGTACTCCTGATGGAACATGTATCCACTATAAAAGCACAAGCTATTGGGGATGTCATCAAACTACAGATCTGTGTCGACAACAACATCAGTGGGACTATCACATCAGATGAACTCTACAGCATCTGTAAAGAGAAGGTGATATTTTGAGGACTTATCAACACAATCGGCACGGAATGGCGATGTTTGCCGCAATAGCTTTTTTACTAGTCATGGCTACCATCGCAGGCTTGATGGTATCGATGACATCACTAACATCAAAACGAGGTGTCGATCTCTATTTTCAAGAGCAGGCACATCTACTGGCAAAAAGTGCGACAGAGTACGCACTATTGGCTATCTCTGGACACAGTATTGAAACTACTGGAAACTGCATCAATTCTATTACCTCTTCTTATGATGGTATCTATGATATCAATACGACGATCCGCTATATAGGAAGTGGTTTTCCTACTGCAGCAGGTGCATGTGACATGATTCAGTATGCAAGTGGAGGCGATATCAATAATATTGTCACAGCTGAATCAAATGGCACCATCATCATCGATGTCTACGTAACTGCTCCATCCAATGAGACAGGGGCTGAACGGGTACGTTTCCATCGCAGGACCATGCAAAAACCGTAGTATTTAAGAAAAGCAACACCCTTGTCCCATGTCACCAATGCACCGCATGGGATCAAACATAGATTTGTCCTTCACATATCAGATCTCAACCTTATCCATTAAGATGAAGATGTTATAATCAGTTTACTTACCTCTAAGGAGAAATGTATGAATATCTCACTGACCGGACGCCATGTCGAACTAACTGAATCTATCAAAGATCATATGATGAGTTCTATTGATACCTTAAATAAATTCAATCTCGATATCATCTCTGTAAATGCTGTCGCATCAATGCAGGAGCGCAAGGGCAAACGCGGTCTTACGATCGAGTTCACCATCAACCTCGCCAATAAGAACACCATAGTCATAAAACAGCGAGATGATGACCTCTATGCTGCGATCGATATAGCCATAAATCGGGCTCAGAAAGCCTTACGTCGACTCAACGACCGTAACAGTGATCACCGTAATAAAAGCGCGAACGAAGCTAAAATCGAAGCCCAGGGTGAGATTAACCTTAGTGACGCACATGAAGCGCTTGAAGATGAGATAGTCCCTGTAGAACTTGATCTCTATAAACCCAGAGAGACTGCTGATGTACTTGAAGACCTCAAAGAGAGCAACAAACAATTTGAGATCTTCAATGACAATGACGGCAAGACCAGAGTACTCTACAAACGTAGCGATGGAAGATTTGGACTGTACTAGTATCCCACGATGACTTGTAGATGAGGGCCTCTTAACGGATTTGATCCGTCTCTTGTCTTCAAGAGCTAGTGCTCTATCTTCTCTTCTATATAATTTTTCACCTCTTTGACCACCGCCGCATCCTCTGCCATGTCTACCCAAAGAAACCTTTTTCCACTTTGGCTTTTTCCCGTCAGCAAGTCACCACTTTGACGAAACTTCAAGTCCAACTGTGCGATGTCAAAACCGTTGTCAGTCGTTGTAAAAGCGTCTAGACGTTCACTTCCATCTTGATGCGTAAAGAGGTAACAGTAACCCTTTAGGCCTGTCCGGCTGACACGACCACGAAGTTGATGCAGGCTCGAAAGACCAAGACGTTCTGCACCGACGATGACCACCGTACTTAAGCGTGGCAAAGAGATACCTACTTCTACTACCGTGGTCGCCAAAAGGACATTTCCCTTCTCACGAAAGTCGAGTAAGACCTGCTCTTTGGCCTTATCTTTTCCATGCGTGACATACACCTCCTCAAAACGTGTCTCCCAGAACGAACGTGCTTCTTCTATGCTTTGATAGTTCAATGCCTCGCTCTGTTCGACAAGTGGATAGACAAGAAGGACCTGGTGTTGCAGTGCGACCTCTGCCTTGATATGCTCCATCAGGGCTGGAAAATCCACCTTATGGATGACCTCAGTCGCAATATCTTTCTTAAAAGGTGTCTGCGTGATCAAACTGACATCGATATGTGCCGAGTCTATCATCGCCTGAGTACGAGGTATCGGAGTTGCAGAGAACTGAAGAAGATGGGGACGCTTATGCTCAGAAGCGATGAGTTTCTCCAACCGGTTTCGCTGAGCTGTACCAAAACGGTGCTGTTCATCGATCATGACCAGCGCCGCCTCCGGAAGATCTCTGTAGAGCAGTGCATGTGTCCCCACTATAAGACCGTACTCCTCAAAGCTCTGCTTCTTCTTTGTCTTATTGGTCACTAATGTACTGCTGATCTCAGGAAGATATTTTTGTGCTTCTTCAAATAGTTGATTTGCTAAGATGGTCGTCGGTGCCATCAAGATGGCCCTGTGTGGTCTTGCTATCATCACTGCAGCCAAGATGACCATCGTCTTTCCCGAACCTACATCTCCAACGATCATACGACGTGCTGCACTCTCTTTTGAGAGATCCTCTTGTATCTCATCAATGGTCCTGATCTGCTCATCTGTAAGCTTGAACGGTAAAGTCTTACTCCAGGGTCTCCAAGGAGAATCAAGACTACATAAGGCAGTAAAATGCTGTCTTTTCTGTTTCAGACGCTGCATATAGTCAAAAAGTTCTGTGAACTTTAACGCGTATAACGCCTCTTGCGTATATCCTACCCCACTCTTATACATCGGTTCATCAGTTGGAAAATGGATCTTCATCAACTGAGTGATGACCTTCTCGGGCAAGCCAGCCTCCCACAATTCCCTCTTGGTAAGTCGCCGTGCCACCAATCGGCCCATGACATCTGTCCGAAGCACTGTCTTATACCTAGGGGTCATAGCTCCGACAGAAGTGACCTTTTGTGGATGTGTCATCTGACAACGTCCACCAGAACACTCTATCTTGCCGAAAAGATAGTAGCGCTCATCTACGACGAATTGACGTAACATATAAGGTTTTGGACGAAAGATGACTGCATCGATCTTATGACCGAAATTATGTACAAAAAGGGTGAGTTGTAGGGTATGGTGTGTACGTGATATCGCTTCTACGGTAGCATCGATCGTCTGAGACTCATGTTCGTGAAGTGCAGGTCTCAAACGTCGGTCATCATAACCCGAAGGTGCTAACAGGGCAAGACCGATGACACTCTCAATGTTTAGCTGCTTAAATCTATCGCGATCGGCTTTTTCATTAGCAAGGATTGACATAGTAGTACTTTACACCTTTTTCCAAGATCTCTCTTTGATCATGACAAGGTGCAATGCTTCTTGTTATTTATCACTGCTTTCATCTTTTACATCATCTTCTTGTGTGACGATCGCAAAACTAAGCTCCATGATCTCTTTATGTTCACGTATATAAGCATTAAGATCATCAAGGGAGAGTGCACGGATCTTCTCAAGTTCCGCTTTTGAGTGACCAAGGTCTTCACCTTTATAGTACTCCATAAACGTCCGTGAAAGTCGCTGAGAGAGTGTCTCAACATGAAGCGGTTCAGAACCTAGCAAAAACTTCTTCGCCTGTTCCAGCTCCTCTTCTGTCACACCCTTACTTACAAAGAGATCGATGACCTCATTGACCGTGCTCTTCGCCTCATCAAGAGAGTCTATCTTTGTCTGGAGATAACCCATGAAATAACTGTTCGAGTTACTTACATTGACACGGGCATACGCAGAGTATGCCAGACCTCTTTTGACCCGGATCTCTTCCATCAATCTACTGCCGAAGCCACCTGTACCCAGGATGTAAGTCGCGACTCGCGCTTTATGGTAAGCTTCATCACCGACTTTTAGCGCATACGGTGATCCGAAGTAGACATAAGCCTGATCGGTCGTGCGTAGTAAGACCTGCTCTTGTGGTGTAGCTGCTGCCATATAGTGTTTAAGCGTTCCCGCATTTCCGATCTCAAGTGTCTCAAGGAGACTGGTAGCATGTTCACGTACCGCTTCATGTGTGACATCGCCCCCAACGACGACTATAGCCCGGGACAAGACCAGATGCCCTTTTAAAAACCTCTTGACATCGTCCGTCGTGATAGCCTCCACACTCTCTTTGGTACCTACCGCAGGTTCAGCCAAAGGTGTCTTGGCAAAGAGCATGCTCTTTAAAAGCTGATTGGCGACATAATCATAATCGTTCTCTTTGCGGGTGATAGAACCTATGGTCACAGCTTTTACTTTTCCAAGACTCTCTTCGGTCAGATTAGGCTCTTGCAAAAGCGTTCTTAATAACTCTATACCTACAGCGAACTCCTCTTTAAGTGAACCCATCTCCAGGACCAATGTCTCCGATCCGGTACTTGCACTCATATGGATAGCTTTGGCATCAAGAGCCTTGGCAAACCCAATGCTTCCCAGGCTCTTAGTCCCTTCGTTCATCATCTTCGCACTTAGCTTTGCTAAGCCGATATGATCACCATCCATGATAGAGCCACCGTTACGAAAGATAAGCTGCATGGAGCTGATCGGAAGCCGCGTATCCTGTTCATAGATCAGCGGTACTTTGACCCCTTTTATCTCAAGAAAATCCAGTTGTGTTCCCATTATTACCTGCCCAAATAAAATAATCGCTAATATGACTCTCACGCGAATCGCTCCAGTGTCTCATATGCAGTATTGCGGATAGCCGGGATCTCATCAATGTCATCGATCAGCCGTACCATCTCCTCTTTTGCCATCCGGAATCCCGCCCCGGCACTACGGACTACGTTCTCTTCCATCATCGTCGAACCAAGGTCGTTTGCACCATACAACAGTGCCATCTGTCCGATATACGGTCCCTGCGTCACCCATGAACTCTGGATATTTCGAACATTATCGAGATAGAGACGCGCTACAGCGAGAAGTCGCAGATAACGGTTTGATGATGGTTTATCAATGTCCGGGATCTCTTCCATCAGCTGCGTGTTCTGACCCTGAAACGACCACATGATAAAGGCTCTGAAGCCACCCGTCTCATCTTGAAGGCGACGGACCAGATCAAAGTGTTCAATGATCTCCTCATCCGTCTCTACCGTACCATACATCATCGTCGCTGTTGACTTGATACCAAGCTTATGCGCTTTTCGATGGATATCGATCCACACTTCCGAATCAATCTTTTTCGGAGCGATGATATCACGTACTCTATCGCTCAATATCTCGGCTCCCGCACCAGGGATAGAAGAGAGACCTTTATCTTTCAAGCGCTGTAGAGTCTCCTCCAAAGAGATATGCGATACCTTTGCAATAAAGTCGATCTCAATAGCAGAGAAACCATGGATAGTGACTGTCGGATACTTTGTATGGATATGTTCGACAAGGTCCTCATACCACTCTATCTTCAGCTTCGGATGTACCCCACCCTGAAATAGGATCTGTGTCCCACCGATCTCAAGTAGTTCGTCGATCTTCTCATCTATCTGATCGAAAGTCAGCACATAAGCATCATCCTCTTTAGCATGACGATAGAAAGCACAAAACTTGCAATCGACCCAACAGACGTTTGTATAGTTGATATTACGATCGACGACAAAAGTCGTTATCCCCTTAGGATGCAGCTCTTTTTTACGTGCCGACGCCATCTTTCCGAGCTCTTTAAGGTCACCCTCTCTGATGAGATGAAGTGCCTCCTCTTTAGTCATTCTTTGCATTATTTTGTCTTTGCCCCTGCTTTAGTGGTGATCTTGTCCAGAGCTCCGTTAAGCTTATTTATCAGCTCTGGTGCCTCGATCTCATGATGGTCTTTCAGCCATGTACCGTTACGATAAGCTATCTTTACCTGTGCATCATTGTCCTCATAGACTAAGACACGAAGAGGAAGGTCCAGTCCGGCTCTGATGTCTTGATGCATAAAAGCTGTGCCCATCTTCGGATTGCCAAAGATGATGACTTTAGATGCGCCAAGCTTCATATCCACCTCAGCAGCATTTTTCTGGTGGTCTACAATAGCAAAGACACCCAGTCCCTTTTTCGTGACGATCGTCTTAATACGTTCGACCGTGACATCTACACTATAGTCACTGGACTTGATGATGATCTCACTACCAAGAAGTCCTGTCACCAGGAGTAGTATCAATATTAGTTTTCTCATTACCATCGTCTCCTCTTCTTACTTGGACGTACAAACAGGTAGATCAGTGATCCACCTATCAACACACCGAACAGGACCTGGACCCAGGCACTAAGGTGTAACATCTTACTCAAGATGTTCTCATGCTCTTTTTTATCTATCTCGATACCTGCCATCTCTGCAGCATGTGCCATAACTGAGATAGCCAGATCGCCTGATGGCATACTCTCATGACAGGAGAGACAGACGCCTCTGCGGTCAAGTTTTGCACGCTGCTTCTCATCTAGTGGCTGAGAGAGTTTCCAGTGATGTCCGACAGTCTGAAGCTGCGTACCGTTCTCATCAATAAAACGTGAATAGTCATTCTTAAGATTGGCTATACGCGGTATCTGTTCATCGACATAAGTCGGTAGGACTCTGCCATCGGCTGTCATCAGATCGATGATCGTATCTTTACTTGGATCACCATTGAGTTTACCACCGCCAATACCCAACCCTATCGCTTTCGCACTGGTGTGACAGCTCTCGCAAGTCCGACTATGCTTGGAAATAGTGTGTGGCTGGATAGGGGCCATATCGATAGCGTTCTGACCCTCTTCACCTGCACCCTCTACATTTGGGATCTTAAAGATATGGTTTTGAAGCAGCGCATTGCCCTCTTTACCTATGACCGTGATCGTCGTCTGACAACCCGGGATCGTAGGAGAGATACGCCCCTCACCGTTTTGACTTAGTGCCGGGTCTTCCCAGCGGAGAAATGAACGAGTCTCCGTCACCTGTCCATCGACAAGGTACTCTCTCAGGTCACGCATCCCACCGGTAGTACCGTGGATGTCACTATCATGTGAAGCGGCCAGATAGTCCACGTTTTTCTTGCCTTCAGAGTAGTCGATCTTGACATGACAACCGTAACATTGTGGTGCCCAGGTCGCATGGCAGGTGTAGCACTCCATGTTCTCCGTATGAGCAGAGATCTGATCCATTGCGACTAGAGCAGTCTTTGAAAGCTTCTTCTCTTTTTTGAGTGCTTTCAACGGTGTCAGCTCTATATCTTTTCCAGAGGCAAGATGTATGGTGACATGGTCACCTTTTTTTGCCGTATGGACCAGTGGATTACCGCGAGCACTCAAGAGATGACCCTCTTGCGGATCTTCCACGTTACCCTTTTTCAGATACTCTGCGACTGTCTTCGTCACACCCCGTGATTCGCCTGTCTTGGCTGTCGTGTTAAACTCATCAGAATAGCCCAGTGGAAGTTCCCACGGATATTTAGTCGTCGTACCGTGACAGTCCTGACACTCTATCTCCACAGCTGCTGCGTTCGCACCACCGAGGAAACCATCACCATGCATATCGTTGGACGTATGGCAGTCCTGACAGAGCATCCCTTTTTGATAGTGGATATCCTCTTGCATGTGCATGTAACGTTTTGTGTGAAGTTTCGGCTGTTCATTACCCTCGCTGTCAAAGGTCCCTTGATACTCCGTCTCCATCAAGCCTTGATAAGAGACGCCGATGCGCTTGCCCCGGTTATGACAAGTCGAACAGGTCTCGACCGGAACACCAGAGTACTCAATATCATGGACTTTGACTTTGGCCTTACGCGAACTCTGGATGGCATGCACCAAGAGATGTCCTGGCTCTTTTTTATCTATCTGTTTGTCATCACCTTCATAAAGACCCTCGTTAGAGTAAGGGATGTGACATGATGCACAGCCGATGCCGCGGTAGTCACCGCGTTTTTCCCGTCCTTTAGAACCGGTATGGCAGCGCAGACACTCCTGACGAAGGTAAGTATAGACAGCTAGTGACGGGTCTTGCTCGATCTCATCTGCTGTGGGGGCTGCCGGGAGTTCATGCATCTCCTCCGGAAAACCCTGAGGTTCCAGTTCGGCAAGCTTCTCCATATAGGCTTGATAGTGTTTAGTACCGAGTCTTTTATGGGGGTCAGATGGGTTTTTTGTCGCAAAGGTCCCTGCAGTATGTTCATAACCCTCTTTGGCACCAAAGCTCCAGAGCGCACCCTGTATCTTGCCTTGTTCAGTCATCATCAGGGAGTTCATCTGGGCATCGACTTGCTCTTGATGGCACATCCCACAGGTGTTCTGATTGATCCAGGTGCTTCCCGGAGCAGGATAGAACTCTTTTGGACCTTTGTTCTCTTTGAAGTAGTCTACTGTTCCTATATGGGAACGCTCTTTGACCCAGGTAGTCGGGGTCCCTCCATGACAGACGATGCAGTCGTTGCCTTTGTGGCCAGCTTTTTCAGCGACTTTATAGATAGCTTGCATCATCTTGGAGTGGGGATCACGTATATCTTCTATGCCCTCATGACAGCCGACACAACTGTTAGCACTCCAGAGCATGGAAAAAGAGAAGAGGATAAACAGTAAGACTCTCATGTTCAGACTACCTTGATCGTTTTTCGCAAAGAAGGGACTACGATTTGTCTCTGGCGATAGCGTCGAGCACACCATTGATAAACTTCGGAGACTGCTCGGCAGCAAACGCTTTGGTGATCTCGATGGCTTCATTGATCACTACCGCAGAGTCAAGGTCACCATAAAGGATCTCATAAGCACCTAGACGCAGAGTTGCACGTTCTATAGAGCCAAGACGATCAAAGTCCCACTCTTTTAGGTGTGTCTCGATGGCTTTATCGACCACTTCAAGATTATCCATCACACCGCGAAAAAGTGTCATCGCAAACTCTTTTTGTTTATTCCGGATCTTCTTGTCTTCAAGGATCTCATCTGAGTATTCAGCAATACTCTTATTTCCTAAGTCATATGCATAAAGAAGACTGACTACAGCCATTCTGGCATGATGTCTAGTTGCCATTACGCGTCGATCTTCTTATAGAGTTGCAACATCTCGATCACTGTCACCATCGCCTCAAAACCTTTATTTCCGGCTTTTGTCCCAGCACGTTCGATAGCCTGTTCGATAGTATCTGTCGTAAGTAGACCAAATGCCACTGGTTTACTATGCTTCAAAGAGACTGTCGCGATCCCTTTCGTAGCTTCAGCTGAGATATAATCAAAATGTGGAGTGGACCCACGGATCACTGCACCAAGGGCACAGACTGCCTCATATTTTCCAGAAGCGAGTAGTCTCTCTATAGCCATAGGAAGTTCAAAAGCACCTGGGACCAGGACTAATGCAAGGTCATCCTCATCTCCGCCATGACGTAAGTAGGCATCTTTTGCCCCTTCGACCAATCTGTCAGTGATAAGATGGTTCCATCTTGTCGATACTATAGCTACTTTTTTTCCGTTCTGGACCTGAAGTCCACCCTCGATTACCTGCATTTTTATCCTTTTATTTTACTGCGTCTATTTTTGTCAACGTCTCTGTCAACGATTTCAATTGCTCTAATCTTAACATGTTTGGTCCATCACTCAATGCGATAGACGGGTCAAAATGTGTCTCAAAAAAGAAACCGTCCACACCTACTGCTGCCGCTGCTTTACTGAGATAAGGGGCCATCGAACTATCCCCCGTAGTCGTACCGCCACCACCACCAGGCATCTGTACCGAATGCGTCGCATCAAAGACGACAGGAGCAAACTCCCGCATGATCACCAGCGAGCGCATATCGACTACCAAGTTTCCATAACCAAACGTCGAACCACGTTCTGTCAGCAGTACACCATGCTTTTTAGCGTTCTCATGACTGACCTCATCACAGCCTCTTGTCTTAAGCACTTTAAGAACAGAGTACTGCATATCTGCAGGGTTCATGAACTGCCCTTTTTTGATGTTCACTATCTTATCAGTTTTCGCTGCGGCTACTAGCAAGTCTGTCTGACGGCAGAGAAAGGCAGGGATCTGAAGGATATCGGCTACTTCCGCGACGGCTTCGATCTGCTGACTTTCATGCACATCTGTGACGATCTGAAAATCAAACTCATCTTTTACCTTCTGTAGAAGACGCAGGCCCTCATCAAGTCCAGGCCCTCTATAACTCTCTAAAGATGTTCTATTGGCCTTGTCAAAACTGGCCTTGAAATAGAAATCAAAACGATCATCATCACGATAAGCCTCTAACGAACTTGCGATGGTGAAAAGACTCTCCTCACTCTCGATCACACAAGGTCCTGCCATTAAGATCATTCTATGCTCCTGTCTTGTCTCATTGTATCTGTGTCACTCATATCTTTTTGTTCAAAACCTCTGACACTATCATCGACTTTCTCATAGATGGTATCACTGATATCGATATCCTTGTCATGGTTATAGTATAACCAGCCACCGACAATAAGCGTGACCAAGCTAAGGAGTAGATGGCCGCCACGAAAAAATACGACGGCGATGATCACTACCACAGCTAGTGATAGATACAACATGTTCTCATCCATTCAAACCCCTTTTATGACTTATAAAATATCCTTAGGGCACCTCTAAAAACCCTGTGTGTCATCAGCGTTTCATACGACTTTGTGATCAAGGCAGGCTCTTGTCAGCGTAACTGGTTACGGTGGCAAGAGGCTAACGCAGACTCACGATGTTGTATGTGACGCCCTTCGGGAGGACAAATAAGGTGCAAGCTTCTTTATCCTCTGATGATATACAGGGTTATTAGAGGTACCCTTATTTACTACGCGCTACCAAAAGGCCGCTAAATACTATCAGGATTATACCCAATAGTGTGATCGTTTCGGGAAACGAGTCTCCCAATAGTACTCCGATGACAATAGCAAAGACGATATTGGCATAACTGACAGCTCCGACGATCCCTGCCTGTGACTCACCATAAGCCCGGGTCATATAGACCTGTGCCAGCGTCGCAAAGATCCCCATACCCACGACATAGAACCAAATGATCCCCTGCGGCATGACAAACTCACTGAACATAAAGTCCAACGAAGGAGCGTCCACATAAGGAGACAAAAGCATCAATAATAGTGGCCCGATAGTACCGACTCCCATAAAAGAGAGCACTATTGCCCGGGTATCATAATAGCGTTTCAACTCACGTACGGCCGTATAAGCCAAGGCTGCACCTATCCCGCTAAAGATACCAAGCATATCTGTCTTTGAGAACACAAAGCCTGTCGGTTTGGCGATAAGTACGATCCCGATAAATCCGATAAAGACAGCCGCCCACCCTTTTACCGGAAGCTTCTCTTGTAAAAATAGCCAGGCAAACACTGCGGTGAAGATGGGTGAGGTCTTAGAGAACGTCATCGCATCTCCAAGCGGGATATGCGCAATGTTATAGAAGAACGCCAATAGTGCCGTAAAACCCATAAAACCCCGAAAAAAGAGGAGAAACGGCCTTCCACCTTTATGCTTCATAGGGCTTTTCATGATCGCTGCACCAATGATCAGGACACCGAAGACATTACGAAAAAAGACCACTTCCAGTGAAGGAAGCTCTGTACTCGCCAATTTCGCAAAAGCTCCCATGATGGCAAACAAAAAAGAGGCGATCAGCATAAACAGGACTCCACGATCCATTGATGAAATATACTGTCTCAAATGCGCTCTTTTATAATATTTTCGGAAGTGTAGTCAAAATTTCATTACAGTTGATTTACTTATGAAGACTACTATCACGATTCAAAGGACGCGCCTATCCTCAAGGATGCCCCTAAAAACAGATAGTGCATTGGTATAATGTGCACAAAGGATCTCCATGACACAACTGATAATCTTTTTTCTTATAGGTCTGTTCATCACCTGGGTGATCAGAGGCTACCGACGTTTTGAGCATAACCGGTACGACCCGAAGCAATTCAAGAACATCACCATCACCAAAGAACAGCTTGCAAGAAGTGAACTCGGACTCTTTGTCGCTTTAGTCGCAAAAGTCGCTAAGGCTGATGGTCGCATAGATGAGCTCGAAGCTGAACTTGTAGGTAATATGTTCACAGATATCAGTAAACTCTTCCCTGATCCCATCAAGACCAAAGAGATCTTAAAAGAGATCTTCAATATTGAGAAACAGAGTATCTATAACATCGATGAAAAAGCCCTTGCTCTTCAACGGATCATCCACCGAGATCCTCAAAAACGGCAGATGATGATGGCTTTTCTGGTCAACCTGGCCTATATCGATGGACATCTCAGCAATACTGAAGAGAAGATGCTGTTAAAGATCGCGGCGTTCTTACATTTCAATACCGCTCAGATAGAGACTATGCTTCAGCAGGCATCACAGATGCACCATAATGCTACATCCCACTCCTCTATTGAGGACGCCTATGCACTTTTAGGTGCGACTAATAGTGAGAGCACCGCTGTGATAAAGAAAAAGTACCGGGCACTTGTCAGGCAGTATCATCCCGACATCGTAAAGGCACAGGGAGCTGATGATGACTACATCGAACAAGCTACCGAGAAGGTCCAGGAGATCAATGCTGCCTACGAGATGATCAAAAAGATAAAGGGTTAGAAACGCTTCGAAGACAGGGCGATCACGACAACCCTACTCCTGCTCTTCTCTCTCTATCTCATCAAGACCCAACTCGATGCCCAAGACCCATTCATAGGGTATGACTATGTTACTCGTCTTGTCATCTACCAAATAGAACTGACTATAAAGTCCAAGATCTGATTCCTCGAATAGTCCCTGCTTGACTACTACCTCAGCTGCCAACTCACGTAATAGGCGGCCGATCTTAAACTGCTGTACAAGCTCATCATCTGTGACGATCGCATATTCGATGTAATCACCTTCACGAAGCAATAGATATTTTCTAAACAAGATCGCTCTTCTAAAGATCGGGTACATTATCGCACCAAAAGCCAATACAGCAATGGCCACAGCGGGGTCTAACCAATAGACAAATAGAGCAAAGAGAGACGTCATCAACCACCAAAATATGAACACAAAGAGAGCGAATCGCTCAAATATGACCGATCGAAATACCGTGACCAACATAGGCAGGGTCTGCCACCACGAAGACTTACGCATAAT
>JADGEC010000018.1 GCA_016744575.1 Sulfurimonadaceae bacterium
GCCGACACGAGGATTTGAACCCCGGGCCTGCTGATTACAAATCAGCTGCTCTAGCCAACTGAGCTATGTCGGCATCGAAATTGAGTCAGAATTATAGTCATATCGGAATGCAATGTCAAGCCTTTTACAAAAAGTTTTAAAATTTCTCAAAAATAGATCGTGAAGGCTACTCTCAGTCACGCTATAAATCACCTTTTCCTTACATATAATAGAAAATGAGATTGAGTCAAAACTGGACTTTTCTCTCTTTCAGGATTAGTCAACGACTTTATTGTAGACTTCCTAAAAAAGATGACACTATGCTATTTACCCTTTTCTCTCCTGCTGAAGGAAAACTTACCGGAGGTCTTGCTCAACCGATGCATGATCTGCTCTTTGACCTCTCTAGCAGAGATAAGATACTCCATGAATACAGTACTATAGTAAACTCCGGTGATACTACTGAGATAGAGGCACTTTTCGGTATAAAGAAAGCGAGTGACATCCAGCCCTACATCACAGACTTACGTACAGCACCTGTCATGCCTGCCATAGAACGCTACAACGGAGTTGCTTACGAATATCTTGATTACAAAGGTCTCACAGATAAAGAGCAGGACTACCTTAAGAGACAGACTATAATCTTCTCCAACCTGTATGGTCCGCTTATGGGCGGTGACCTCATCGCCAACTATAAAGTCAAACAGGGTAACAGCATCGGCAGTATTGCTCCGGAGAAGTTCTATAAAGAGGCCTTTAGCTCACAGCTTGATACACTCTTACAAGAGCATGACATCCTCGATCTTCGTGCCGGTCACTATGATAAGTTCTATAAAGTCACTCGACCCTACACAACTTTAAAGTTCATCAAAAACGGAAGAGTCGTCAGTCACTGGGCAAAAGCTTACCGCGGCATCGTGCTAAGGTACCTTGCACAAAACAATATCACATCGCTCGATGCTTTTATGGCGATGGATATCGAGGGGCTTGCGGTAAAGGAGATAAAGAGGATCAAAGAGAAGACGGAGATCGTGTTTGATATAGTCTGAGCACTTCGATCGCCTTACTCACAGTTTCTTATCTATATGTTCAAGCTGACCAAAGTAGATATTCTCCGATGTAGAGAAGCCAGAGATATCAAATGATACCTTCTGTATAAAAAAAGGGAGAAAAAGTGCATTTAGTGACCGTTAAAGATGCCTGTAGCTGTTTTTTAAGATCCGCACTTCCAGAGAGTCAGCAGTTTGCTGACAAAGCCACAGCAAAAGGGAAGGCACAATGGCTGCTCGTTCGTATGAACAGAGAGTTCTGTAAGAAACACACCTTCTCTCTGGTAGAATCATTTGATGACTTTACCATCTATGTTCGTCCGAGATAACAACAGAAGGTAAACTACTGCTTGGATCACGATCCATCAGCCCAGCGGTACTGCCATGCTAGACCGAGTGCATCAAAATCGGTTCCCGTACGGGTACTGATCCCGCTACTGCCATAGAGTTTGATGGAGCTCTTTTTACTGACCGGTAGTGCCAATGTGACTCCCAGACGTGAATTAGCCAGAGGATCCCCTATGGCTACACCATCATTGCTCTGTTCGCCACCCCAGTAATAGTTGGCGTCTAACCCGATCCAGATACCTTTGCCGATATCATAGATGATATGTGCCTGTGTGGAGTAGACTGGCTCTTGTCTTCTCTTTTTCCCGTCTAAGTAGTCATTGTTCTCGCTATAGACCTCTACATCTGCCGCAAGCTCAAAGGTAAAGTCATTGACTGCCTGGGAAACACCCATACCCGTTTTGAATGCCCAGCGATTTGTACTGATGTTGACCGCCTTTGTACTGTCATACTGACCAGTAGGCGCAGTGACCTGGATGTTAACACCGACAATAGTGTCCTGTCTGTAAGAGGTGTACTCTTTGAGTGAGAGTGCCGGAGCACCAAAAAGATTAAATGAAAGTCCGGCTTTTAGATCACCAATCCCGCAGACATGACGACTCACCCTTTGTCCCTCTTGCTGTGCACTTCCATCAATACACATAGATGGAATGACGATGTTAGCCTTGGCACTCTGTCCAAAAGCCTCAAATACTCTTGCATATGCCAGTATAGCGCTATTCACATCCAGCTTTGGGTCTTCGAGCCCAAGTGACGGGTTATCAGCAAGTGCACCTTGAGAGTAGCCATAACCCACTACCAGGAAGTTCAGCCCCACAGGAGCATTGGAGTACAACCTGGGCTCAAGCGACTGTGCAGCAGCTATCTGTATGCCTAATGACAGCATAAGAAGAGAGACACTTTTTTTCATCTTAAGTTCCCGCTGCGCGGATCAAAATAGAAAGCTAAGATACGCTGTGATACCAGAAAGCTGGTTCTCGATTGTGACCTTTTTATCACCATCATCCATCTCGACTCCGAGAGTATTACTGTTAAACCCTACTCCCAGGCCCATGTTTTCCATAAAACGGTACTCAAGGTTCAACATACTACTGATAAACGAACCTTTATAGATATCATACTTCATATAGAAATACTCTACTTTATAGTTCAAAAACAGCGTGTCCTGGATGACAGTGTACTCCCCTTTAAAACCAAAGACAGGAAGTGGTGCCGTCACACTGGAACCGGATGAGACCAGTGTGTCCGCTTCACCGTTGACATTCCCATCCGCAGCGAGCCCAAGGTCCAGCTTCGTGACATGCAGTCCTGCCGTCAGCATCAGTTCGATGTCCTCATTATGGTAAAAAGAGTAACCGTAGTTCACTTTATAGATGTCCATGTCAAAATAACTCTTGACCTGCACATCGGACAATGTGTCTCCATTCCACTCAAACTCGTTCTCAACGAACTTGTTCCCATCGCTCTTCACACTGAAATATGAGATATCCATACTGTGGACATCAGTGAACCGGTAGCGGGCATCAAGACGAAAAGCACCCGTATCATTGTCAAGACCTAACTGATCTTCAGTGTTGATCTTCGCACCTATAGGTACACCCTTTTTACCTAGCTGCATGTCCGTCTGAAAGTCGGTCACAAACATGCCACCTAGATCGATCTTCCACCTATCCTGCATCTCTGCAAACAGGCTGGTACCTAAAAACATCACTATGGTCACTATCAGCTTAATATTTCTCATCTCTCATCTTTCCTTAAATGTGAATGGAACTCATATAGTAGCATCATCGACACTATAGAACTATTTAACCAGCAGTCATCTCTTCTCGATCTCCACACCATTTACACACTCTTAGCCCCTATACTCTCTGAAGCGGTCAGGAGTCCCACTTCTCTCCTGATCGATCCTCCTTTCAACTCCTTGAACATTCCTTGTCATCTTTTTCTTTTTCTGACAAGGAAGACCATGCCTATCATCTCCCTCATACTCATAGCTCTAGTACTAGCAAGCTTTCTATAAACAAAGGCTCATCGGGCGAAGAAGGGTCAGATAGAGCGACTGAGTCATCAAAGATGTTAAAAAAGGACTACTTAGTGAAGAGGAGTTCAGGCAATTAAAACAGGGTCTTGCGGCGAAGAGTTAAGATGCTGTGTAAGACGGCAGCTATCGATTACTCTGCGTAGATGCTATATGGAGTTAAATACAACATATGGGACTCTTGGCCATAACGGATGAAGAAAAAGAATTGTGACCCAATCATCATAAATCTACAAATCAGTAATTCGTTTTGCATAATCCTCTAGTATTCGGATATCTTTAAAACCTTCTTTTTCAGCTTGAGTGATATTCTCACTCAGATCCCATCCGATGGATTTGTGACCATCTTCCAAAAGTCTATCCAGCTCTATTTTAGCCTCTTCAAAATATTCTGGAAAATGAGCCAATCGATAGAACCATAGTTCAACCGTCAAGTCACCTTCAGTCTGATCATTTTTAAAGGCTTTTTCCAAAAATGTAACTGACTCGGCCTTTCTCCCTTGTGCTAACAAATGCTGAGCATAGTTGCCATTGTTATTGGCATCATCTGATTCCAGCTCCAATGCCTTTTTGTAATACCTCTCTGCCTCGTCATACTCTTTTCTGATATTATGCAAGAAAAGAGCATAGTTGCCATTGTTGTTAGCATCATCTGATTCCAGCTCCAATGCCTTTTTGTAATACCTCTCTGCCTCGTCATACTCTTTTCTGATGTTATGTAAAAAAAGAGCATAGTTGCCATTTTTATTGACACCATCAGGGTTCAGTTCCAATGCCCTCTTGTAATACCTCTCTGCCTCGTCATACTCTTTTCTGATATTATGCAAGAAAAAGGCATAGTTGCCATTGTTATTGGCACCATCAGGGTTCAGTTCCAATGCCTTCTTGTAGTACTTCTCAGCCTCATCATACTCTTCTCTGCTATCATCTAAGAAAATTGCATAGTTGCACATCAGCTCATGGCTATTTGGAATTTTTTTCAAACCTTGATTATATATCACATCTTTTTTATCCAGATCTTTTTCATTTCTCGCTTCTAACTCAAATTCCCACCAAGAAGGGAGAAGTTTTTCTATGGCTCTCTTTCCATCATCATCCAATGAAGACTCCCCTAGTCTTTCAAGTTGTCTCTTATAGGTCTCTGCATACTCTATTGCATTTTTAATGATCTGGCTATTATCTATGTTCTCTCTATCTATCAATGGTTCAAACCCAAGCCTGTCATTTACTAAAAGCATGAATTGGTCAAAACCCTTTATAGAGACAGTAAAATCCTGCTTTGTCAGCACTCCTTTAATCTTATCCGAGAGTCCACTTTTATCACCACGATGACACCAATAGATGGGTTTTCTATCTTGAATGTTCTTCAGATAGTTCATCAGGCTATCATCGTTACCGCCATATCCCAGAACTATGATCGCATTTTCCATCAGCACCGGTTTCAGTGCTTTTTCCCACTGCTCATCGAGTGTCTTTGTCGTACCATCAGTATTATAGGGGTCAAATAGAAAATCTCTATGGATCTTGATGATAGTAGGTCTTGAAGGAGAGGTCGGATTGATGTAGTTACTAAGTAGTTCATGTCCAAGGACAAGAGGTCTTGATTTTTTAAACTCGAAGAGTGCATCTTCTGTCATCGTATCAAAATTCGTAGTGATGACAAACTTGTTTGGGGTCTCATCAAGTAGTTGAGCTAAAAAGGAATAACCTATGCTCGGCCGTGCCCGGTCCATATACTTTTGAAGTTCCTGATAGCCTGCTTGATAGTTTGCTTCAAACCTTTTTTCAAATATCTTTGTATAAGATTCTGATATCTTGGATTCATCAAACCCTGAGATCGAGTCTTGCCATATTTTAAGTGCGTTATCAGATATATCTTCTTTAAGCTCTTTATACCATTTTTCAGCAAGTTCATTTCCTGATGGTATCTTTGAGTTGATCGATGCCCCGGCTCCCAAGATGAATCCATATCGAATACTGCTATTTGGCTCATTTGAAGCCTTTATCGACCGGATCAGCTGATCTTGAGTTATCTCTTTTGCCGAAATATCCACTCTTTTGCCTTTCGAAGTACTCTACGTTCACATGATCTTCTATTCTGCTAAGAGTCCATTTTTATCTAGGTCTTCTGTGATCTTATCGATGATCGCCTTCGATATCCGCCGTTTTCTCATCCAGATCAATATTTTGAGGACTTTACGTAACCAAAAGCTATCAATATACTCTTCCAAAGCTTTTGTAGAAAGCGCATTGACTCTTCCATCGATCTGTTTTTTCAAGACTTTCAGGTCATCTCTCGTATATTTTGGCCATGGCGGTCGTTCTACTTTTATCTTCGCAGTCCCACATAGAGGTATGATCGGAACAGCTTCTTGTCTGGTCTGACTGGACGTAAAAAGACTCTTTTTCTTTTGACTGAACAAAGGGTGTCCCTTGGCTAGGGTAAGATGACATTGCAAGAAGTGCTGGCAGTTTCGTCTTCCAAGATTGAAGTCATGTTGCCTGAAATCATGAGATAGAAAGCCACCAAACCCACCCAGTGAACCACTTGCGATCGGTGAGTTTTTTGCATCACTTCTCGTAGGTGAGATCAAAAACCTCTCTTGTGAATGATTAAGATCAGTACGCTTGATCTCTTCAAGTTTAAAACGAGCCTGATTTTTCAGTGCCGAGAACATACCTTTAAACACTCCAAAAATATCAAGTCTTTCTACTGAACCAGTAAATTCAAGGGGATCACTCTGAGGAAAAGGATCGACCATCAATATTGCACTGGAAGGATATTTTTGGTTAGGTCCACTACTGCAAACGTCTTCCGATAATAAGGATGTTAACAATTCAAAAGGCTCATTGTTCATCAGACCGCCATCGACACAGTTAAAGGTATAGTGGTTTGACATCCCTTTCGGCCAGCTCGGTGCTATATGGCTGATCTGATTCCCTTTCTCTGGATTATTTCCGTGACAATCAACGCAGTCAAGATGAGTCAACCATTCTCGATTATTATAACCCGATACAGGTCTTCGAAGCTGTCGGGAAGCAAGTCCTAATGGAAAAGCACCACTCGCTAGCGCTGATTCTCCAAAAAACTCCCAACGTTTATCCCGATAGTCTTTTGGATTTAGCCATATGGCACTATCAAACATCCTCACATCTTTATCTGGTTCCTTCTCAGAAAAGATGAAATGGATAAAGTCCTCATGTAGCAACATGCCATGTTGTCTAGCTGCCTGAACTCTATTTGTAGTCTCTCCTTGAAACTCTACATGATAAGGAACGCCATTAAGATTCGCCACTGATATCGCAACATGTAGGTATTCGCTGATAAAATCAGGCCACTCATCATTGCTAGGAATAATATCTATCGCTTCCTTGGCGATCTCATCCAAGACCGTAGAATCAAGTATGGACGGAATCCCGTTACTGTCTTTGAGGTCTTGACTCTGAAGAAGTCTATCGATATCGATCTTTTCGACCCAGGACCTATAAAGGTTGTTATCGGACGTCTCAAATCTTCCACCAAGCATCGCTGTCATGATAGCTGCTGTCATCCCTCCAGCAGAAGCACCAGAGATAGTATTGATCTTAACATCATAAGGATAGGTCTCAGGGTCTTCTTTCTTCTCTTTTTCCCACTCCTTTAGTGCTTCAAGTAAAAAGTCCATAACACCTGCGGTGTATGCCCCAGCAGATATCGCGCCAGCCATGGTCAGATCTAATGTAAATACTGGTTTGTTCATGAAAACCCTCTCAGATATTTGTTATCACTTGTCGGCAACCTTCATTAAAAGACCTACTATCGATGCAAGCCTAGCTTCTTCTTACGAATGACTTTTGAAAAAATGGGGATGAGGCTACTTTGGTTTAAATCTATACAGGAGCCATTTCCTGATCTTCGGATTGATAAGCTATAAGTTTTGAATCTATGACATATGAATCAGATAAAAGCCAGAATAATAGACAGTTACCGAATACCCTGTCACTTGCAACGAAGATAGACCTGAGTGGTCTCAGTGTTGACAACTAGTTTTATTCAACATCAAAAAAAATCAAACCTTTACAAAATCACCAACAATTTCTGGACTATACTTTCTAAATTATGTATGGGTTTCTCTTAAGTCATTATCAATTGTTATAACAAACTATAATGGAAAAAAGTTGCATATTCGTTGCATTTTCTAGAAAGGTATCAAAATAGATATGTTTTTACACTAAAGGGTAAACAAATATCTTGTCAGAAAAGCTTATAACATATTATAAATACACCTAAAAAAGCAGCGTGTTATCACTTGAACAGTATCGATCTCGACTCCATCGCTTTTGCGTCGATGAGAAAGGCCATAGCACTTTTAAAGGTGCCAAGCAAAAGCAGACTCCATAGTGTATAATGCCGCCATGCAAACATTAGAAGATATTGAAAACATAATAAAAGAAGAGTTAGCAGTGATGGTGTATTTCAGTGCGCCTACCTGTAACGTCTGTCATGCCCTTAAGCCCAAGTTAGTCGAAGCTATGGAGAGTAATTTCGACCAGATGAAGATCGTCAGTGTGGATGTATCCGAGACCCCGGAGATATCATCACACTACACCGTCTTTGCGATCCCTACTGTACTGGTATTTTTAGACGGTAGAGAGTTCTTACGAAAAAGCCGCCATATGAGTGTAGCTGAAGTAGTAGACGCAGTAAAACGCCCCTACGAGATCATGACCTCTTAACGCTCTAGCGTATCAAGGTAAAAAAGCGATCAATGCCGCAGTGACTGCGACATTGAGCGATTCGACACCACGTCGCATCGCAATACCAAACGAAGCATCACACAGTTTCGCCACACTCTCACTGACCCCTTCATTCTCATTACCAAGTACAAATACTGCACGTCTCGGCACATCAAGACTGTTTATACTCTGATCCGCATGTGAAGAGAGAGAATAGACAGTCGCATCTGCTTCAAGAAGAGCGGGCAGGACCTCTTCGAGTGTATCGCAGTAGAGGATGTCTATCTTAAAGAGCGTACCGGCACTGGCCTTGATGACAAGAGGCGAGAGCCTGGCGCTGTTCTTTTTCGGTAAGATGATCGCATCGATGTTTCCGGCAGCTGCCGAGCGGATGATCATGCCAAGGTTCTGAGGGTTTTGTATGCCATCAAGTGCCAACACTCTAAAGCTCTCAGGTGCCTGCTCAAGAAAATCCTCTGCTTTTTTATAGTTAGGTGCAAGTATATCTGCTGCGACACCTTGGTCTTGCTTTGCATTTCGCGAGATCCGACTCAACTGTGCTTTGGTATGTTCACGTAGTTCGATACCACGTCTCTCCGCCAGGTCGAGTATCTTGTTTATGACACCCTCTTGCTTATTACTGCTTGCCATATGAAGCTTTTTGATAGTGATACTATCGTCTTGCAATACCTCAAGTACCGCATTACGCCCGTAAACTGTGATATAGGAATCATAAAATGCTTTTTTGGCTGTATACTCTTGTGAATCTTTCACTTTTCGACCTTTCAGTGCTTTTGTATAAGAGGCGTACCTCTGTAGATCAGTTCGATATCAAAGTCATCACCGAGACTAAGATAGTCCAGTCCGAAAGCCTTATCACTCTGCTCGATAATCTCATCAAGACCGTATATCATCTTCTCTGGTCTGGGTCTTACTACCTTGGAACGTCATACATGCTCTCTTAACTGCCGTTTTAGTACAAAATAGCCGGCGATACCAGAGAGAAGAGAACCCAACAAGATCCCCAATCGCTCATCTACAAGATCGAAACAGACACCATCATGGCACTCAAAGGCAAGTGAACCAATAAACAGACTCATCGTAAAACCAATACCGCTTAAGAGTGCGACCCCGTAGATATGTCCCAGCGTCACATCTTCAGACATCCTTCCCAGACCCAGTCTCAATGCGAAGTATGTGAATAGAAACACCCCTACCTGTTTTCCCAGGAACAGACCAAAAAAGATACCCATCGTCATATTATCTATAAGGTCTTTAGGGCTGAGGCCGCCAAAGCTTATACCAGTATTGGCAAAAGCGAAGACTGGCAATATCACAAAGTTGACCGGTGAGTGAAGCGAATGTTCTAAAGTGACAAAACTCTCCCGATTATTTTGAATAGGGATGAAAAGACCGAGGATGACTCCGGCAAGTGTCGCATGGACACCTGATTTCAACACTGCTGTCCAGAGGATCATACCGATCAATACATAGGCAGTGTTATTGACTACTCCCTTACGGTTCATAAAGAACAAGATAGCTATCATCACAGCCGCCACTCCCAAAGAGCTTAGCGACATACTTGAGGTGTAAAAAAGCGCGATGATGATGATAGCACCCAGGTCATCTATGATGGCCAAAGCCAGTAAAAAGAGTTTCAACTGTGCCGGGACACGAGGTCCAAGCAGAGAGAGCACACCCAAAGCAAAGGCGATATCTGTCGCCATCGGAATTGCCCACCCCTGCATCGCAGCCTCATCACCCCAGTTAAAGGCGATATAGATAGCTGCAGGGACTATCATCCCTCCTAGAGCTGCCAAGGATGGCAGTACTATCTGTGAGCTATCACTGAGCGAGCCTTCGACTAGTTCGCGTTTTATCTCAAGTCCTACCATAAAGAAAAAGACTGCCATCAAACCGTCATTGATCCACAACAGAAGTGGCTTAGCGATATAGAACTGTCCAAACATCACCGCTACGGGTGTCTCCATCATATGCGTATAGAGACCAGAAAAACCTGAGTTGGCAAAGAGCATCGCCAGTATGGTCGCGAGGATCAGTAAGATACCTGGAGCGGACTCCAGTTTAAAAAATTTGTGTAAAGATCGATTAAGCATAGACTCCAGCTTTAAAAAGAAATTTTGATGAGATAATAACGTAATAATATTAGGGCTTCTCCAATACCATTGACTTAAGCTGATCAAGTATTAGATGACAAAGGTTTGAGACAAGTGACTCAAAAGCATATATATTCGTGCTATTGATCATCACTGGTAAGCGTAGTCAATAAAAATCGTTTATCTGTCGTCTTAAGTCAATGGTATTGGGCATCTATAAAGGTCTACTAACTCCCCTGTAGCTTTTTCTTTCTTCGTGAGACCAACTTCACTTTATTTGGCAAGACGATAGAGAAGCAGGCCCCAGTACTTGTGTTAGACACTTTCAGTGTACCCTCCATACTCTTCTCTATGATCATCTTAGACATATAGAGTCCGATACCCGTTCCCTGTGATTTGAACTTGGTCGTAAAATAGGGATCAAATATATTGCTGATGATCTCCTTATCGATCCCGCCTGCGTTGTCACAGATGGTCACGGTATGTTTGTTATCACGAAAAGTGTGACGGATGACGACTTTAGGATCTTTGACCTTTCGCTCTTTGAGCACGTCTTTTGCATTGTTGATGACATTCAAGACGACCTGAGAGAACTCATTAGCGTAACCCACAAGAAGGTCCTTGTCCTGATAGGTGAAATCTACCTTTATCTTGTTCTTGTCGATAGAGGTCTTGATGATCTCAAGTACCTTGTCGACCGATTCATGCAGATGGAACGACTGGCGTACTTTATCGGGCTGAAAGAAGTTACGGAAATCATCGATGGTCTCACCCATGAAACGGAAAAGCTGATCGGATTGCTCCTGATACTGCTCCATCTGCGCTAATGTCAGTGACTGCAGTTGATAACCAAAGAAGATGTTCTGCTGTATCAGTGAGAGTTGATGCAGCGGTTGCCTCCACTGATGGGCGATGTTTTCGATCATCTCACCCATGGCTGCCTGTCTCGACTGCTGGATCATCATCTGGTCTTTGTTCCGGATCTCATTGACACGGTCATCTATCTCCTCGAGTAGTGTCGTATTGATCTGCTGAAGTCTGTTGATATGGCTCGTAGACATGATCTTGATGCGATCTGAAAGTGCATAAGAGAAAAAAGCCATCAGCCATAATGAGCCGATCTGCTGTAGATGTTCAGCAGAGATATATGGAAGCGTGAACCAACCCATCTTGTAGAGTGCTGTGATCAGTGTCGTAAAAAGAAAGAGTGACCAGCCGAGCAGATAAAAGCGTGCTGGTCTATACTCGGGAAGAACCTTAATAGCCGCAAATATCAGTATGAATGGGACAATAGCCATCCAGATGGCTGCTAACTTGATACTGAGTGAGAACTCCATCATCACCGCCATGACTACACCAGCGATAGAGATCAGTTCAGCAAAGAAGAACAGACTGCAAAAGACCGGTTTGAAACGCCTCACCTGTAAAAAGTTCTTGGTAAACCACAGGACAGTCCATGTGGTGATGAACACGAACAGGCTCATCCCATTGTTCGCAAGCCAGGTATACTCAGGCCATAACCAGGCAAAACCCATACCATCAAAACTCAACTGCCAGAGTGTATAAGCGCCCAGGAAAATAAGGTAGTTGATGTAATGGCTCTCTTTATAGATGATAAAAAGGATGATGTTGTAGAGCAACAAAGAGAATAAGATCCCATAATAGAGTCCATAAAGCAGCGTCGACCTGTTCTCTTCCTGTAAAGCATCATCGAGGCGTTCCAGAGTGATCGGGATCAGCATGGTACCATCTGTCTTGACATGCAGATAGTAGACAGCACGTGTGTCTTCTTGCAGATCCGTCCAGAAAGTCCTGCTGGGATATTGACGCTGATCAAAGGGCTTTTGATCACCACCAGATGCTACTTTCTCCAGCTGCTCACCTCTTTGGATATAAAGGGTGTACTTATCAATATGGGGATAATCGATGTTGATGACCCACTTCTCATCCAACGGTTCACAGCGCTCTATTGCGAAACGTATCCAGACACTTTCACTCATAAAACCAAAAGAGTATATAGAGCCCTTTCCAGGCATGAACTCCTCACTATGAGAAAGGATGTTCTTTTTATGTAGTGCATGCCGTGTGGCCATTGTATAAGAGCTGTACGGCACGACGTTCACCGATGGAGAATCATTGTCCAGACATATCGATTCTGCTTGTAACAGTGAGCTGAGCAGTAATAAGATAAAGAGTAGGATCCGCATCGACAACCAGTCAAGTAGTTTATTTCGACTATTATAATGAATAAATGTTGAAGTACCCTATAATCCCCTACTATGAAGAAGAAATCGCATAGATCGCGCTATCTGGGAGGTAATGGGGCTAAGGTAATATAAGGTGTTTGAGACGACTGAGCCTAAAGTAGGGTCTATGCTACGCCATCTCAAAGCGTTAGAGAGATATTTGTTCGTTTGGTGTCTTAAAAAGTATTATCGTATGCGCTCGACGATCTGCTCTGCAGTCAGTCCAAACTTCTCAAATAGAAGTGCTGCCGGTGCGGAAGCTCCAAAACTATCCATCGAAACGACTTCATCAGCAAAACGGTACCACTCCATACCTCTGGCGGCTTCGATCGCGACCCGCTTCGTCCCTGGCTTGATGACTGAGTCTATATAAGCAGCGTCTTGTTCCAACAAGAGGTCGAAACATGGGACACTGACTACATTGGCCGGTACACTACTGGCATTAAGCAGCGCTTTGACTTTCATCGCAGTCTCGACTTCAGAACCTGAAGCCATGATGGTGATGACAGCATCCTCATCCTCTTCAAGAAGATAACCACCATTCGCAGCACTACCAAGGAGTGCAGAAGGAAGCAAAGAGAGTTTCTGACGTGATGTCACAAAAGCAGATGGTGAACTCTTCATCTCCAACGCGACTTTCCACGCTTCGACGTTCTCGTTACCGTCTGCAGGACGCCATACATAGAAGTTCGGTAAAGCACGGAACTGGCTGAGATGCTCTATAGGCTGATGCGTCGGTCCATCCTCACCCACACCGATACTGTCATGTGACCAGATAAAGAACTGCTGAATACCACTTAATGCAGCAATACGTGCAGCAGGTTTCATGTAATCACTAAAGACAAAGAACGTCGCAGTGAAAGGCATCAATGGGCCATAAAGGGCCATCGCATTACTGATGGCAGCCATAGCATGCTCACGGATACCGAAATGGATGTTACGTCCTTTTGGAAAGAGACCCATATCTTTAAGCTCACTCTTGTTCGAAGGCCCAAGATCCGCTGAACCACCGAGGAATCCTGGAAGTCCGCGAGCGATAGCATTGATGATCTTTCCATTGGTGCTTCGTGTCGCATCAGCTGCATCAAAAAGAGGCCACTGAATACGTGAGAAGTCCGGGTTCTGCAGCTGGTCAAGCGCTTCGTTCTGCTCAGCCAGAGGCAGTGTCTTCAGTCCATGGGTCCACTTGCGTTCCAACAGATCGCCCTCTTCTATCGCACAACGGAAACGAAGTAAGACATCCTCATCGACATGAAAACTTTTCTCCGGGTCAAAACCGGCACGAGTCTTTGCCTCTTTGATGACCTGGTCACCCAGTGGTGCACCATGAGCGTTGTGTGAGCCTTCAAGATCACCGGCACCTTTAGCGATGACGGTGTTAGCTATGATCAATACAGGACGCGTACACTCTTTTGCCTCAGTGATAGCCTCATCGATCGCATTAGTATCATGACCGTCGACTTCCAGGACATCCCACTCTTGAGACTCAAAACGCCCTCTGATATCTTCTGAGATACTCAGGTCAGTAGAGCCTTCGATAGTAATACGGTTAGAATCATAGATCATGATAAGGTTATCAAGCTTCTTATGTCCCGCTATCGAACACGCCTCATAACTGATACCCTCTTCCAGGTCACCATCACCACAAAGTACATAGACATTGTGATCGATCACTTTTGCTGTATCAGAGTCGACTTGTGCACCGACGAACTTCGATGCCATCGCAAAACCAACACCGTTTGCCACACCCTGTCCAAGCGGACCAGTCGTGATCTCTATACCTTCTGTGTGACTATACTCCGGATGACCCGGTGTCTTGGAGTCAAGCTGACGGAAATCTTTAAGATCGTCTATCTCCAGTCCATATCCCCAAAGATAATAGAGAGAGTAGATCAGTCCGGTAGCATGGCCGCCGGAAAAGACAAGACGGTCACGGTTCAACCATGAAGGGTTTTTCGGATTGTGATTCAGGTGCTCGCTTAAGACTACTGCGACATCGGCTAGACCCATTGGTGCTCCGGGGTGTCCAGAGTTAGCTGCTTGAACCATGTCAGCAGCTAAAAAACGGATCGTATCTGCCATCTTACGGCGCATATCATTACTCATCTTAATCCTTATGTCTATTAATATATTTTTTCAATTCCGGCCAAAGTACCACTTGAAGTCTCTCATCAAAACTTTCTATCGTACCGGTCAGTTCCATAGCCAGTTCATCGGCTTCTTTCATCGCACCATCAAGTCCCAACAAAGTCACAAAGCTGTTCTTCTCTTCGTCATTATTGGTCGTCTTACCCGCTTCTTCCTCACTTTTCGTGATATCGAGGATGTCGTCTTGTATCTGGAACAGTAGACCCAGTTTGATACCAAAATCATAGATCGGCTCTTCCAGAGACTGCTCTCCTACAATGATCGCCCCCATCTTCAACGAGGCTGCGATCAACTTGGCAGTCTTGTTCGTATGCAGAAGACGTATCTGTTCAAGTGTAAGCGGTTGGTTCTCGAAGTGGCAGTCTATTGCCTGTCCAAGGACCATACCGCCAGCGCCACCGTTTTCAGCCAGCTCTCGAATAAGTCGTACCCGTACTCTGTCTGAGAACGGTGCTTTTGATAGGACCTCGAATGCGTAAGTGTTAAGTGCATCACCAGCCAAGACAGCGGTGACTTCATCATAACGTTTGTGTAGAGTCGGCTGTGTACGACGAAGATCAGCATCATCCATCACGGGAAGGTCATCATGGATAAGCGAATAGGTATGTAGCAATTCCATCGCATACGCAGCATGATTAGCTGCATCGAGAAGCAGCGAGTCATAGGCCCGGACTACGCCAAGAAGTAAGATAGGT
Organism: Sulfurimonadaceae bacterium; assembly: GCA_016744575.1. Lineage (GTDB taxonomy): Bacteria > Campylobacterota > Campylobacteria > Campylobacterales > Sulfurimonadaceae > BB26. The sequence continues at coordinate 15,337 of JADGEC010000018.1, forward strand.
CGAAATCGTTTTCCACCGGCAAGCAGCATACTCTGTAACGCTTGTTCATAATGAGGGTGAAAACTCGGTACCGAGGGGATGTTCGTTGTTAAGAAAGCTTCAAACTGCTGCATACGGACCCGCTGATTTTTTTAAAGAAGTCTACCACTATTATGCTTATTGTCTTACTGAAAAGTGGTAAAAATGTTACTTTTTTCTATGAATGTATTGGAGGAAGGAAGTGTATGCGACTGAAGAGTACGCATATGTTTAGTTCTGTCCAAACGGGTTCATGCCACCAAGCATACCCATCGCGCTGTTTTTCTTATTGTCTTCGACCATCTTATTAGCATCATTGATAGCTGCGATCAGTAAGATCTGAAGTGACTCTTTGTCTTCAAGCAGTGAATCATCGATTATCATGTCGATGACCTCACCCTTACCACTGACAGTGACTGCGACCATCCCGCCACCAGTCTTGACGGTAAACTCTTTAGTCTCGAGTTCAGACTCCATCTGCTGAGCCTTCTCCTGCATTCCTTCGAGTAGTTTCCCCATATCACCAAGATTGTCAAACATCAGATGCTCGTCAATCGTTCAGTGATGTTGTTCTCGTCATCGACGATGACAACAGTCGGCTCATAACTCTCAAGGTCTTTCTCATCATACGTGGCATAGGCAACGATTATCACTTTATCACCTTTATGGACTTTTCGAGCTGCTGCTCCGTTAAGGCAGATCTCACGTTCACCCCACTCGCCAAGGATGATATATGTCGAGAACCTCTCCCCATTGTTTATGTTCAAGATCTCTACTTTTTGACCCACACGCATCTTTGAGGCTTTAAGAAGCTCTTCATCGATGGTGATGGAACCGACATAATTAAGGTTGGCATCCGTCACAGTAGCACGGTGGATCTTACTATATAGCATCTCAATGGTCATCGAAATCTTTCCTTATCTTCCCATCTGTTTCATCATCTCAGATGGAGTGATCGCATCATCCCATAACTCTTCTGGGATGATGTACTCATCAACCGGTTTGCCGCCGATGATGTGCTCATCGATAATACGGCTGATCTTGTCTTTGTTCAGTCCTGTATACATAGTGTGCCCTGGCTCTACTAGCATGACTGGTCCAGCATTACAGCGGTTCAAACATGCACTTCTGATCGGTTGTACTGTGCCGATTATACCCTTTTGCATCAAAGTCTGTGCTAAATGCTGAAAGAGGTCTTGCGTATCAGGACCAACACAAGATGGCTTTGGCATGCCAGGAGGTGAAGACTGCTCACATTTAAAAATATAAAATGCTGGTTGTGGTAATCCCATTACTATTTCCTTTACTCTCACGTGTTAAAATTTGAGTGAGATTATAGCGACCTATCTTAAAAAAGCAGGTGAATGTCCGATCTATAAAGCATCAACTAAGGTTTAACATCTATGAGACACGGATACCTTCCTCTTTTCTTTATCTTTTTCATCACCCGACTATATTCGGCATCGGTAGTCCACAATACTTTTGAGGACGTAAAGACCAAAGGTGATGTTGGACTCTCCGCATCCACCATCAATGTCAAGGTCACAAGTAAAGTACTTCCACACAGTGAACTCACCTTTGACTACACTTCCAAGATCTATCCCACTGATCCAAACAGATATGTCAAAGAACCCTCGACAAAGAAGATCGAAGAGGGCACGACCACCTTTGGTATCGACTATAAAGGTATTGAGAACCTCACGCTTCAAAGTCACTACTACTATGACCCTTCCCTCTATGGGATCCTTATCACCCAGGCGCAGTACTATAAACAAGTCTGTGATGACTACCTCTTCACGACTGGGACCCAATACTTTAGAAGTGTCAAAGATGGTGAGCAGGCATTTGTCGACCAGGCTGGAGAGTATGGAGGCATAGACTTCTTAGCTCTACAGACTGCTCTTGAAGGAGAGCGCTGGGGTATCGATCTGAACTACTCACGTAACTACGGGCTTTCTGGTATAAAAAACAGTTACCGCGGGATAGCATCCACCTTCACCTCCTCTATGATAGGGGGAGGGCATGGAAGTTATCAGCCTCAGACCTGGATGCTTAAAAGTCGCTATACACTGCCTACATCACTCCTGGGTAAGAACGAACTTGCCATGTGGTTAAGCTCTACTCGGACCAACGATGACCGTGGCGATGAGTATGACTCCTATTACCTGCACCTAAAGCACACCATAAAGAACAAGACCTCCGTCTTCTTACGATATGAAAGTATGGACTATCTCAGCGGAAAAGAGAACGTAGATTATCTAAAGATCTTTGCCGGCTACGTGTTCTAAGGATAAAAAAGTAGGAGTGGTGAAGATATATCGGATCGGGGTCGAGCTTTTTAAGCTCGATGAAGACTATTTAAGGAGTTCTCTGACGACCTCTCTGTCATCAAAGGGGAGTCGCTGATCATAGATAAGTTGATAGGCCTCATCCCCTTTTCCAAGGACCAGGACGATCTCTTCATCCTCTTGATCTTCAAGAGCCTTTGCTATCGCCTCTTTACGGTTCGGATTGATGTAGACATTATCACGGTCTTCTATACCCTCAAGGATATCGGAGATGATGGCATCAGGGTCTTCATAACGAGGATTATCACTGGTCACATAGATCTTTTTTGCCAGACCCGCCGCGACACGTCCCATCATCGACCGTTTGCTTTTATCACGGTCGCCACCTGCCCCAAAGACGACCAGTAGTTCTTTCTCTTTTAGTGCGTTCAGTACCTGCTGCATCCCATCAGGAGTGTGGGCAAAATCGACGATGACCGTTGGTTCATCACTAACGCGCTCCATCCGTCCACTGACACCAGCAAAGTTGTCTACCACATCACATACTTCGCTGATCTTCTTGTCAGTGACAAGATGCACCGCTCCAATTGCCGCTACTATGTTGTACAGGTTGAAAAAACCATGCAGTTCAGCTTTAAACGGTTCCATCTTACCAAAGTGCTGTATGATCCCACTCAGACCATCATTGAGCGAGTAAGCCATTATCTTGTAAGTAGATGGGGACTCGACACTGTAAGTATAGGCATTTTTAAAGTTAAAGTCTGCTCGCGGTTCATCACGGTTTATCAACTTTTTACCCTGGTCTTTGAAAAAGCTGTTTTTGACACGGGTGTACTCTTCAATATCTTTATGATAATCAAGATGGTCCTGTGTGATGTTCGTCAAGATCCTCAACTCAAAAGGGATACCCTCAATACGTTTCTGTACGATAGCATGTGAACTCACTTCCATGATGAAGTACTCACATCCGGCTACGACAGACTGATAGATATGTCGATAGGTATTTAGGACAGATGGAGTCGTCAGACTTTTATCTTCGACGATCTCATCGTTCATAAAGAAACCGCGAGTACCTTGCATAGCTGTTTTATAGCCCAGATCAAGTAAGAAGGAGTAGATGGCACTTGCCGTAGTCGTCTTCCCGTTGGTACCGGTGATCCCGATGATCTTGATACGCCCGATGCCAAATAACTGGGCGATATCTTCGACATTGACGATAGAGTGGGCGTTGTGGTTCTTAGCATCATCAAGATACTTTGCATTTTGCGCAGTCAGTACATAGGCAGTGTCTTCAGAGCACTCCTGTGAGTTCTCTGTCACGTAACTATATGGTTGTGATGGTAAAGCTATCTTCAATCAGGCACCTTTGGATAGACGGCGTAAAAGATCACGCAGCTGTTTGTCATTAGGATAGACACCTAAGGCACTCTCTATATAACTCATCGCCATCTCATCGAAGCCACTGTCCATCAGACGTTCAAGAAAATCGACGAAATCCTCTTTCTCTGTGATGATGACCCGGGTAGAGAACATGATGTTCTCAAAGATCCGTTTAAAGTCATTCTCCTCTTCGACCAACCTTCGAAAATCACTATAGAGGATGCCATCCTCATACTTTAGCTGATCTTTTACGGGTTTGGTGATCAAAGCAGTCAGCTGATCAAGAGTACCATCCATAGTCTCAAGGATCTCTGATATGATGGTATCGGCCTGATCGGAGTCCTCTTCGCGTAAGATATCATAATAATCAAATAGCGCTTCAGCACCTGCTTCTCCGCTCAATGCCATCTCAGAGAGGATCGCTCCGTTATGCGCCTCCCTTGATGCAGGGTGATCTTTTAAGACCAAGGCGTAATTACGCAATGCTTTCTCATATTCCGCTTTTGTAAAGTTGTTATTGGCGAGGGCTAGAGTCTTAAATTTGTTTACTGTCTTCATGATTCCCTCCTTCTTCATATAAATAGTATATCGTTCATATTCAAATAAACTGTAAATAACTTTATATAACTATCTAAAGATCGTCTATCTGATTCTCCATACCAATTGGTACGTTGACAACGATAAGCTCTGGATGTATGTCCATCCGAAGTTGTCGTTCAACGCCATATTTTAACGTATTCCCGCTACTGCTGCAACCTATGCAAGCATCTTGCAGTTGCACGTAGACTTTACCGTTCTTGACCGTTATAAACTTTATACCGCCGCCATCAAGTGCTAGTGAGGGACGTACTTTCTCGATCACTGTCTCGACCGGTGCCATCAACTCTTCATCAGAAAAAGGGATCATACTTTACCTTATAATTCATCCGCTACGATAACGGACTGCTTTTAGTAAACATAAAATAGGGGAATTCCCCTTAACAAGCCATATAATGATTCCATACTCTCAAATCGAAAGGATTACTTAAATATGACGTGACACATAAACACAGATAACATCAGCCTCTTGGCGCTTCAAATATTCCCCCGACTTCCTGCACATAGCGGCTCTTACGCATACCTACAAGCACGTAGTCGATGACATCCTGGCTCAGTAGAAAAGAGAGAGCACACTCTTGCAACGTCGAAGCACATCCATCTAGTTCATCCTTGAGACTCTGTCGTGTCGTCTTGGAACACTCATAAGCCACCATCTTGCTGTATTGGATGAAGAAAAGATCTAAAGACTGTGCAAGTGCAGCACCTTGCTCTTCCTCAAGGCTGCCAAGACTTTTACGAAGATGCGGTACTATCTGCTTGAAGTAGAAAGCTTCATACTCACCGATCCAGCTAAAACGATGTCGGTTACCATCAAGCTCATTTAAGAGATTATGAAATGTCTGCAGCATCTCATTATCGGTAAGTTCCAAGATCACATTGAGATGTGTATAGTAATCCACAGGTTCATCATAGTCAGCCAGACGAAACATCTGTGGACCTCTTTGTGCGTTCAACGGACGATTGACCAAGACACGTAGGCCGTTAGCTTTAGCCCAGGCTGCACATCTTAGCCCCTCTTGTTCAAGCAAGTTGAGAGGTAACTGGATGGTAGTGAAGTGATGTGACTCAACTGCGATATACTCTGCCGCCTTTCGCGCCTGATCGACAAGCTCCTCGTAAGGTAAGAACTCCCTATCACTCTCTGCTAAGGAAAAGCTGTTGGAACTTATGCCGTAGCTTTTGATACGCCCTTTTTGGACCTCCTGCTCCAGTGCGACGAAGACATCAAAGATACGTCTTTGCATCTCATCAAGACGACGCTCTTCTTCTACACCCTTATTGATAGCGTCAAGCAGAAAGTATTCAGGATTATGGATCAGGTAGCAGTCCAGTTCATCTCTATTGAGTCGATCCAGAGAGTATGTCAACTGGTCACGCATAAACTCCGGGTCTATACAGTGATAGACATGGTCAGAATATTTGACTATGTCACTAAAGGTCTCATCCTCTTTGACACGCTCCATCATCGAGCCTTGGATGTAACCGAACTTACTGACGATCTCAACATCTTTGAGCACCTTCTCAGGTAGACCGTTCATCGCCAGTGCTATCGCTCGTTCAGCACCACCATCCATATAGTTAGTGGAAGTGTCTAACAGAGTGACCCCCGAAGTGATGGCATCTTTCAATGCGTGTATATGTTCAGCGTCTCCATCAAAGATGCGATAAGTACCAAAAGCTAACTGTGCAGACATAAATATCCTTGTTGTTGTTCGATGCTGAGTTCAGGATCGATAAAAGATGCTGGGGTGATCAGAAGTGGATTAGTTGGAGAGTGTTATGGCGCGAAGCCATCGAAAAGGTGTTATACCAGTTCGATGAATGCCATTGTCGTAGCATCGCCACGACGAATACGTGTACGTGTGATACGAGTGTATCCACCAGCACGTTCAGTATAATTTGGAGCTAGTTCAGTGACTAACTTGTTAGTAGCTTCTTTACTCTGCAGTGCTGCAAAGACAGCACGGTGACTATTTGCTTCACCCTTGCGAGCGACAGTGATCAATTTCTCGATATGTGAACGAAGCTCTTTGGCTTTTGCCACAGTCGTCTCGATCTTGCCGTTTTCGATCAACGCAATACTGAGGTTCTTCAAAAGTGCAGCACGGTGTGCACTTGTACGGCTCAGTTTGCGGTATCCATGACGATGTCTCATGTATGTTCCTCTTTATTGCTTATTAAGCTTCAATTTTCTTTTTAAATGCACTGATGACCTCATCAGGAAAATCAGCACCGACCTCAAAACCGAAATCGTTCAGTTTCTCAACGATCTCTTCATACGATTTCTTACCCAGGTTCTTAACGTTCTTCAAGTCATTAGTACTCATCAGAGCGATCTCACCGATAAGCTTGATATCTGAACGGTCAAGGCAGTTAAAACTACGTGCACTTAGGCCAAGTTCATCTACGCTTGCTGTCAGTTTCTTCAATACCGGAGACTCTTCTGCACGTTCTATCTTAGCAGGAGACTTAATACTGATCTCACTACTAAAGACACGTAACTGCGCATGCATCACTTCTAGAGCATTTCTAAATGCATCAAGAGGTGAGATCTGACCATCAGTGACGATGTTCAAAACGACTTTCTCGAAGCTTGGGTTATCTTCGACAAGTACATTATCTATAGTATAAGTCGCTTTTCGTACCGGAGTAAAGAAAGCGTCAAGTGCGATATAGCCTTCATCAAGCTCTTCGCGGATGTCTTCACTCGGCACATAACCGATACCCTGATAGACCTTGATAGAAAAATTCAGCGTTGCATCTTCATTAAGTGTTGCCAAGAACGCGTTCGGTGTGACTATTTCAACTTCATCAGTCTCGAGATCAGAACCCTTGATGACACATGGACCAGTAAAGCTGTAATCGATCTCAGCACTGGTCGTATCATCTTTGAGTTTGAAACGTACACCTTTTAGGTTGATGATGAAATCAGAGATATCTTCGAGCATACCACGTACTGAGTCGAACTCATGCTTGGCTCCCTCGATCTTGATCGCGACCGGAGCATAACCCACTGAACTACTCAGTAAAAAGCGGCGAAGTGGATGTGCCAAAGAGACAGCATAACCTGTCTCGAATGGGAACGCGATGATGTTCGCTTCATTCTCACTGATCTGCTCGACAACAAACTCTTCAGGAAGAAGCGGAGATGTTTTGATCTTATTCATATGCAGCGCCTTTTATTTCAGTGATTATTTCGAGTAAAGTTCGACGATCAGACGTTCTTCAACAGGTATGACGATCTCTTCACGTTCCGGAAGGCGACTAAAGATACCAAATACTTTCTCAGCATCGATGTCGACCCATGGAGCTAGACCAGTCTGATTAGTCAGTTCGATAGCACGAATGACCTGTACGTTCTTCTTACTCTTCTCACGTACTTCTACTTTTTGCCCTGGCTTAATACGGTAAGATGCAATATCTACGCGTTTGCCATCGACAAGGATATGACCGTGGTTAACGATCTGGCGTGCAAAACGACGAGTCGTTGCAAAGCCCATACGATAGACTACATTGTCAAGACGCTGCTCGATCAGTGTAATAAGGTTTGTACCTGTATTTCCTGGGCGACGTTTTGCTTCAGCAAAGAGTGAACGAAGTTGCTTCTCAGAGAGACCATACATGAACTTCGCTTTTTGCTTCTCATTAAGCTGTGTACCATACTCTGATACTTTCTTACGACGCTGGCCATGCTGACCAGGACCATAAGGACGCTTTTCTAGTGCAGACTTTCCTGCTAGACGACGCTCGCCTTTTAGGTTAAGACTTACACCGAATCTTCTTTCGATCTTTTCTACTGGACCTCTATATCTTGCCATGTGATCTCCTTAGACTCTACGGCGCTTAGGAGCGCGACAACCATTATGTGGTAGTGGAGTGACATCTTTCATAAATGTAACACGAATGCCTTCTATAGCACCTACAGCCTTGACAGCAGTCTCACGACCTGAACCAGGTCCCTGGACTTTGATACCAAGCTCTTTGATACCGTGTACCTGAGCTTTGGCTACAGCGTCTTCTACTGCTGCTTGCGCTGCAAACGGAGTAGATTTCTTAGAACCTTTGAAACCAAGACTACCAGCTGAACTCCATGCTACCATGTTGCCCATCTCATCAGTCACAGTCACGAGAGTATTGTTGAACGATGCAGCAATATGGACAATGCCACGTGCAACGTTCTTTTTTACTACTTTTTTACGAGTTGCTTTTCTTTTTGCCATGCTCTAGTTCCTTATGCCGCTGCGCCGACAGTTTTACGACGACCCTTACGAGTACGCGCGTTTGTCTTAGTCTTCTGTCCACGGACTGGAAGACCGCGACGGTGACGAATGCCACGATATGAACCGATGTCCATCAACGCTTTAATATCCATAGCGACTTTCTTACGAAGGTCACCCTCTACCATATGTGTAGCACGGATCTCTTTAGCGATATTCGCTATCTCATCTTCTTTAAGTTCATGAACACGTTTGTTATAATCGACGCCTGTAGCATCAAGGATCTTACGTGAAGTATGAAGACCGATTCCATAGATGTATGTCAAAGCATACTCTAAACGTTTTTTCTTAGGTAAGTCTACACCAGCAATACGTGCCATTCTTATCCTTGTCTTTGTTTATGTTTTGGGGTCTTGCAGATGACTCTGACAATACCTTTACGCTTGACGACTTTACAGTCGGCACACATCTTCTTTACTGAAGAACGAACTTTCATTGTAAGCTCCGTATATAAATAGTTCACTTTACTGTTTATGAGGCCGTGTGGTTTAGACACCGCCAATACTTGTATATAGTAATGATTATATATACAAACATTCAACCGATTATGTACAAAACGGTAAAGTGGACGCGTATATTACTTAAAAAAAGGTAAAAGATTTATTAAAGGGTGCCATTTACTACAGATATGCGGAGAAATGTGCGGGGTTTTCTTGCTTTTACTATATGAAAGGCCTACCAACTTGGTAGCTGACGACAGGGGGTCAAAGCTTTACTTTATCGCTTCGCTCCGAAAGATAAACCATCCTGACCCCGTCAAAAGCCGTTATCCTGCTGGCATTTTCAAGTGAAAGGTCGATCAGATGTTCGACAAAGACAATCCTAAAGTGCAAACAGCACGTGAGCCTGCTGCTGAAGCAAAGCCATTGTCCTGCTGAGATCTTGAAGTCAAAGGTCGATCAGATGTTCGATGACGACCCTAAAATGCGATACAAGACTCTACTTATCATCTGACGTTTGATCACGAAAACGTTCTAATGCCTCTTCCATCAGTGCGATATGGTAGTTCTCCTGATAGTTGATAAGGTCGAAGAAGTGTCGTAGCTCATCATGATCTATCTTTGCAGCGATAGCCCGGCACTCCTCTTTAGCAGCGATCTCCTCATCGATCCCGGCCAGCAAAAAGTCTGTCAGTGAGTCGATCTCATAGATCTCTTTGGTGATAAAACGAGGTATGGACAAGATACCGAGTTTAGCCATCATCCGTGCAAAAGACTTCAGATGGAACTTCGACTCATCGATGAGTATCTGGAAGATCTCAAAGACACGCTGATCGTCGATCTGGCGCTGAGCGTAGGAATAGATGACTATGAGCTCATACTCTTTATAAGACTCATCAAATAAAAATCGAAGCAGTGTGTTTAGGGTCTCAGGCTTAAACTCATCTGCTCCGTAACGCAAAGCACGGTCAAATGCTACGACAGCGGTAGTGTCATCTTTTTGCTTATCCAGGGCGTAAAGCATATACTCGAGGTCTTGCTGGACCCGCTGCTCAAGGGCACTTGACCCACCCATCAAGCTGCGCAGATCACTAAGTGCCTCACCACACCAAGATGCCACATCCCCTACACTCCTTGCCGAGATCTGAAGCTGGTCACGTTCATAACTATACTCGACTTCAGCCTCTACACAGGCGTTCTCCACCCAGCGAAGATGTCTGTAGAGTATCTCAGAGAAGTCATACAACTGCTCCTGAAAGTCACTATGATCAAGCGCAAACGAGCCAAATAGCACTTTGACCCAACTCTCATGGAGTACTCTAAATACCTCTGCTCCGTTATGCATCCTCTTTTACCTCACATGTCTTTTCGATCAATCTAGTAGGTATCATCGCATCCGGGTCATTTTGTCGCGCATGGTAGTGCTCAAGTGCCGCCAGGAAAGCCACTGTGACGATCTCAGAACAGGCCGCATCTTCGGGCGGCAGTTCATCGAGCTTCTCCAGCATGATATTACTCAGGACTACGGCTTCCTCAAGATCGACACCTTTGACCGTCTCAGTAAAGATCGAACCACTGACGACTGTAGTGCTGCAGGCCTTTACCTGAAAAGCGATCTCATCGATAATACCTTTATCATCAAGCGTGAAATAGACAACGACACTCTCACCATTGTCCGGGTTCTTACCGATGCCAATAGCATCATAGTCGTCTAGTTTCCCATAGTTTCTCGGATTTGCCATATGGTCTACATACAGCTGCATCATCTCATCAAGTTCTTTGTTTTCCAGCATCGTCGCCCTTTTGACCCAGATAGTTTTTCTTAAGGAAGTATATCATGAGGATCATAGGTTTGTATTTACTTCTATTGAGCTCCAATGCGATATAATCGCACTATGCAAATAAATGAGAACCTTGAACTAGGCGTTATAAACCGCCTGATAGTAGACCGTAGTACTGTACCGGGACTTTTCCTTCGTGCACTGGATGAGAAAGACGTGCTTCTTCCCAATCAATATGTGACTGATGAGATGGAGATCGGCAGCGAGCTGGATGTCTTCCTTTATACAGACTCTGAAGACCGAATCGTCGCAACCACTCTGACCCCTAAAGCCATGCTCGGACAGTTCGGGTTTTTTGAGGTAGTAGATACTACTCGATTTGGTGCTTTTGTGGACTGGGGACTTCCCAAAGACCTCTTCGTACCCCGCTCTGCGCAGAAAGTGCAGTTCAATGTCGGCGACAGACGTATACTCTATATCACCTATGATGAACAGACTCACCGCCTTATCGGTGAGGAGAAGATCACTAAACACCTCAGCCATCAGGTCAGCGACCTCCATACCAACAGTGAGGTCGACCTGCTTGTCATGGCAAGGACCCCAATGGGCTTTAAAGTGATAGTCGACCATCAATATGAGGGGATGTTGTTTCATAATGAGCTCTTTGAGAAGCTCTATACCGGTGACAGTAAAAAAGGATATGTCAAAAACGTCCGTAAAGATGGAAACCTTGACATCTCTCTTCAACCCATCGGAGCCAAAAAAGGTGACGCCGCTTCAGAGAAAGTGATGGCACTGCTTTTAGAGAACGACGGCATCCTGCCTTATAACTATAAAAGTGATGCAGAGCTAATCAAGAACACCTTCGCGTTAAGCAAGAAGAACTTTAAGCGGGCATTGACACAGCTCCAGGAAGAAGGCAAGATCGAGGTCAAAGATACCGGGATCTACAAAAAGAGCTGAGATGGCAAAGAGAAAGAGATCTATCGAACTTGTTGACAAAAATATCCACTATGATGTAGAGGAAGGCATAGTCAAGGTAGTCCGTTTTGACCCCAATACGATGACAGTAGATGTCAATGTCCATGTAAAAGATCAAAAAGTACGCGCAGAGCGTATACGGTTTGCCCAACTACCCAAAAACATCAAAATACTGGTAAGGCCACTATAAGATGCAAGATGACAATACTACAGGATTCACTGCTTTTATCGACTCACTCGGCGGAGCAGATATGTTTATCTGGATAGTCATGTTCAGTACCTTGACTATCTTTGTGTTGGTCATGGCCTACATAAACAGAGATGCACCGAGAGATTAAGAGCACGTCTATGAGACTATATCCCCTACTCCTCATCTCTCTCCTCCTCCTCTTTTCTGCTTGTGAGAAGAAGCGTGTCCCTGTCACTGCCTCATGCCTCGATATCCATAAATCCAGATCAGATGACCATTCACACACTGCCCAGAAAAAAGAGTTGACAAGCCTACAGCACCAGTATGATGAGTGCGGTACCGTAAAGTGCTGTGAGCTCTATATTGAGAACGTCATAGCAGAGGGTTCCGCTGTTCTCGGCCTTCCTGCCGGGGTGATGGATGGAGGCTATGCGACTCCCAAAGATGCCAAAAAGATAGCAGCCTATGTCATGACCCTCTCAGGCAAGTCTCCCAGCCACCCCAACTATGTCGAAGATGGTAACCTCTACTATAATGGCAATTGCGGAGGCTGTCATGGAGATGATGGAAAAGGACTGGGCGGTACTTACCCCGACCTGACACTGCCCCTACTCAAAGGGGCTGGACTGCTTAAAGGGAAGATAGCAAAAGACATCACCTCACTTAAGGCAAAGCTGAAGCAGTGATAGGCGGCTAATACACCTTAAGATGCATGAACATCTTCGCATTATGGACGTGATTGATGAAGATCGGGCGCTGTACCTCTCCCTCAATGACAGATATCCTATCATTTAGGCCTCTAAAGACTTCATGATCGCGCAGGCGTGAGTTTAGTTCATCACTCTTGCATCCACTACTGCACTGTGCCAATGCTTCCAACAAGAGAAGATAACTCTCGTAAGCCAGCTTACTATGGGTGTTCAAGAGGATATCGTTCTTTTTGGCATAGCGTTCGAGAAGCACTTCCTCTATAGTAGCCACACTATCATCAGCGTAGTTCTCCGTGACGAAGAGACCCTCTACCGATCTTGCACCTTTAAGTCCATACTCTTTGAGACTACCAAGCATGCCATCACTACCGATGATGACCACATCCCAGTCCAACTCTTGACGTAGACGCAAAAGGTCGACCGATCTTTTCCCCTTTACCGACGTATATAGGACCTCTACCCCTTCTGTCTTCAGTCCACGCAGTATAGGTCTTAAAGCCTTGGTAGAGAGGCCTGATGTCATCTCAGCGATGATCTCACCTCCGATCTTCTTATACGCCTCCTGAAAAGAGTATGCAAGCGAATTGGAGTAAGCTGTCTCTGCATTGTAGAAGATGGCAGTCTTCTCTAAAAACAGTTCATCATGGATGAAGTATGCAGCCACCCTGCTCTGCTGTGCATTGCTCATACATACTCTGGAGATATAAGGGCTCCCGGTCGTTATCGACTCATGAGAAGCTAACGCTACGATGACGGGGAGCTTCTGAGCGTTGATGACTTTTGTCATGTTCATCACACCATCACTTGTCGAGAGCGTGATGAGAGCATCAAGCTTCTCTTCTGCCAACAGTCCCAAAAACACCTCTGCTACTTTTTTCGGACTGCTCTCATCATCTTTGACTATCAGTTCGATCCTGTCACCGATCGCTGTCAATGGATGGATGGCATATGCAGCTTGTAAGCCTTCGAGTGCTTTACGACCTATCGATGCACTATCCCCACTAAGTGGCCCGATAACACCTATTTTAAAGACCTTTCCACTTGGCTTTATCGTCTCTCGCTCTCCACAGCCTGTCAAAAAGAGCATAAGTGAGAACACCACAAAGAGGTAAAGAGTTCTCATAAGATGTACTCCACTTCCGCACGGATAAAGAGTTTGTGTTCGACCTGGTCTTGGAGTCTTTGCCTGAGCAGTTCCAGGTCCTGACGTTTTAAGGCTTCGCGAACAGAGAGGGTAAGGTCGATGACGGTCACCTCATCCCTATCCACGACCGAGACGGATTTGATGATGACATATTTATCGTTGACCAAAAAACGTGACTGTTCTATGAACTTCTCCAACTGGTAACTTTGGATTATCTTACTGTAGGAGAAGTAGAGAGGAAAACTCGTAGCGATCAACAGTGCCGAGACGATGAACATACTTTTTCTACTCTTGACGACACTGGAAAAACCAAGTGCCTGAAAGGTCAAAGTCGCTGCGATCGAGATACCGACAAGGTTAGTAAAGAAGAGTAAGAACGCACCGAAGAAGACATCCATGTTACCTTGACCCAGACCGATCCCCGCGACTGAGAGCGGTGGTACCAATGCGACGGCGATCGCCACACCCGCCAGACTCTGTGCGATCTCTTTGAAGGATTTCGAGTACGCTGCTGCCACTCCCGAAAAGACCGCTACTCCCATATCTAGCAGATTTGGGTTGATCCTCGATTTCATCTCGTTGGTCAGGGCCAACTCCGGCAGCAGTAAAGCTACCCCTGCCGATGCCAGAAGGGCCAGTGTGATCCCCGCCGTGATCTTCATCAGAGAGAACTCGATCATCCGCTCATCAGCGCGCAGCATGCCCATCGCGAAAGAGACAATAGGTGCCATCAGCGGTGCAAGCAGCATCGCTCCGATGACGACTGCACTGCTGTTAGAGAAGAGTCCTATGGTCGCCAGTATTGTACTAAGGAGCATCAGTACTATGTAGTGCATGTCGGTCTCAGAATCTTTACGCAGTGATAAGAAAAGCTCCTTAAAACGCTCTTCTGACGCATAGGAGAAGAAAGGGATGTGTGAGTTCAGATACTTCTTCATCTCCTTCTCATCAGGGAGATTATCTATCTTTATAGTCTCTTTTTCCGGACTCTTCTGCACATTTTCTTCCCAGAACTTGGCACCGGCATTGATCTTTATCCCATGCTCTTTGACTTTGAACTTTGCCGGAAGCGCTACACTGGAGTGTTCATCAAGGACCACCTCTTTACTTCCAATAGCATTGACCGTGATCTCTTTGCTTTTAATGATCCCGATGGCGTCAGGCAGTGTCTTTTGTGTACTGGAAAAGGTGATGATGGAAAAAAGGAACTTCAAGTATTCGACCACAGAGAAAGGTGAGACGAGGACAAGCAAGACCTGACCATCACGCCGGGAGTGATCAGAGAGGATCATACGTGAAAGGATACTCTGTCTTCCATGTTCGAGCACAAAGGCACCACTCGCTGCAGTCCTTATCTTCTTGCCATTGGCAGTCTCTATCTCGAACTGCTGAAGGCGCATCTTGAAAAACTGCGAGGCTCCTATCTTTAGCGCATGAAAGACCATACCCGGTCTGCCTCTTTGACTGACAAGGTCTATCAGCGGCACTTGGCCTATGGTCGCTTTAAACTCGACAAGGACTCCGTTACACTCTATGAGATCGATCTCTTTTGCATCATCACGCAGAGCGATCTCGATGTTCTCATCGACCTTTGAGGAGAGATCAAGTAGTCGGACAAACTGCTTTTGCGAGTCTAGTGGTAAAAAAGCGAGTGTGAACTCCTGCTGCGAACCGAACATCATGATCTGCTTCGCGACTTCTATATCCGCAGCGACTATGACATGCCCGACATCAGTAAGATATTTTTTGGGGTCTAGTAAGAGATGAGAAGCTTCGACCGCCGTCACTTCTACATCAAAGGGGTTCGCTTTGAGCTGTTCAAGGTACTTCTTACCACTATCATCACTGATAAACAGTACCTTTTTCTTATACTCCATCATCTACTCCAAAAAAGAAGGGCTATTTCTTGATCTTTGGCATAGGCATGATCGGCTTAAACACCACATCGACAAACTCATGGACCATCCACGTAAATCTGCTTTCATCCATCGCCTTTTTGACATAAGGACCGGCAAGGGGCACCTTCGACGTCAGGACAAAAGCATGTTCTATGACATAGTCCATAGGGTGGATCATCTCATCATCACTATCTTTGGAATTATTTGCAGAGTAGATCTGTTCCTGGATGACACCATCATCATCTTCGATTCTCTTCTCTAAAGTCTGGATATGTCCATTGATGATGTTGGCACTTTGTGTGTAGGTCTCACCTTTGACTTTTTTAGTCGCTTTTATCTTTAATTGGTTTCTATTACTCATGAAAACATTATACCTGATGTCTCACGAGATGCATTCAAACTCCGGCTTACTTGTGCCTGAATAGAGAGTGCTAATAAGATCAGCTTTTCATCACGCCAAATAGTATGAGTATAATCACGATCTCTACGACCAATAAAGGTTCTATTATATGAATGATCCCTTTCATCAACGTCTAGCACTTTTAGAGAATGGGAGTTACGATGTCATTTTTTCTCACACCCGTTATCTTCTTAGCAAACAGACTCTCCTTGATGGCAGACTTATCAAACTCTATGCCTATGAACTTGGCGGTATCGACTTCATAAGTCTAAACTATTACCGGGGTAAGGAAAAGTGGTTTTTAAAGCCGTGTGAGATGCCTGAGGAGAAGGTCATCACTTTCATCATGCAGCTTGAGATCTTGTGATTGGTTTGTGATCCACGCATCTTCTTAAGCCTAAGAGTGTAAAACTCCAGATATGAGACTCAATGAACTTACTCTGACTACCGACTATCTCGATCTGGACCCGCTCTTCTTTCATGAGGTGGCACCGACTCCATTGAAAAGACCGCATCTCATCAGCTTTAATCCTGATGCAGCGAGATTGATCGACCTTGACGTCGACTCTGATGATGATCTAGAGCTGGTAAATGTACTCAACGGCTCTCATCTTTTCCAAGGTAGCAGACCCTTCGCGATGTGTTACGCCGGACATCAGTTTGGTCACTATGTCCCGCGACTTGGTGATGGAAGAGCTATAAACCTTGGTAGAGCAAACGGGTGGGACTTGCAGCTCAAAGGTGCTGGTATCACACGCTATTCCCGTCAGGGCGATGGGAGAGCCGTTCTACGCTCCTCCATTCGGGAGTACCTGATGAGTGAAGCGATGCATGGACTGGGCATCCCAACGACTCGCGCACTGGCACTCATCGGTTCTGATGAGGATGTCGCACGTGAGCGCTGGGAGAAGGGTGCCATCGTGCTTCGACTCTCACCTACCTGGGTCCGTTTTGGGAGTTTTGAGTATTTTGCTCAACATACGAAGACACATCCCCATCTTGAGACCCTTGCAGAGTTTGCCATCGCTGAGGCCTATCCGGAACTCATCGGGGAAAAAGACCATTTTTTCTTGATGTATGAGCAGGTCGTCCAACGTACGGCCAAGCTACTTGCACAGTGGCAGAGTGTCGGTTTTAATCATGGAGTCATGAACACAGACAACATGTCCATTGCGGGCCTGACCATCGATTATGGCCCTTATGCTTTTCTCGATGATTATGATTTTGACTACATCTGCAACCACACAGACCATGAAGGCCGCTACAGTTTTGGCAATCAGCCTCCTGTTGCCCATTGGAACCTCAATCGACTTAAACGAGCGCTTGCTCCCATCATAAGTATAGACCGGATGGAAAAGGCACTTGAGACCTTTGGTCCACTTTACAGTGATACTTATCTACGTATCATGTTCACAAAACTTGGTCTTCAGAGCTACTCAGCCGAAGATGAGCCACTACTTAGAAGATTGATGGAGATCATGCAGCAGCACACCATCGACTACACCCGTTTCTTCCGCCTTCTAAGCCACTATGATGGAGATAGAAAAGAGCTTCTTGCCCTCACACCTATTCCCTCACACTCCCTTGTCATATGGCTGGATAGTTATGATGAACGCCTTGGGAGAGAGGCACTGAGTCATCAAGAGCGTTGTGAGAAGATGCTCGCTACCAATCCCAATTATGTCCTAAAGAACTATATGCTGCAAGAAGCGATTGACAAGGCAGAAAAAGGGGACTTTAGTGGAGTCGATGCACTGATGAAGATCGCTTTAGCTCCCTTTGATGAACACCCAGGACTCGAGCGCTTTTCAAGAGCGACACCAGATCAGGCTAAGAACCTGAAGCTAAGCTGCTCTTCTTAAGACCCTGCTATAAGAAGCGTGGAAGAGATCAAGACCTCTTCTCTAGGGCATTCTCCTTGATGAACTTCTCCATCGCCTCTGCATCCATCGGTCTGCCATAGAGGAAGCCCTGTATATATCTACAGCCATTGTTTATGAGGAAATCTCTTTGTGCCTCCGTCTCGACACCTTCAGCGATAAGACTTAGACCCAGGTTATCTGAGAGTGTGATGACTGTTTTGACAATAGCAGCATCATCCTTATCTTCTGGAAGGTCCCGGATAAAGGACTGATCGATCTTCAGTTTATCTATAGGTAAGCGTTTGAGATAAGCAAGGGATGAGTAACCCGTACCAAAATCATCAACAGCCAGACTCACACCAAGATCGCTGATCTTCTGTAAGATAGATACAGCCATCTCGGGGTCTTTCATCACATGCCCTTCTGTGACTTCTATCTCTATAGAGTCTGGCCTGCAGCTGTTCTCATGGAACACCTTATGAAGTACCTCTAAAAGGTCCTCCTGCTGAAGCTGTTTGACCGAGAGGTTGATCGCTACTTTTTTCGGGTCAAGTCCCTGCTCCCACCATTCGGAGAACTGCTTGATAGCCCTTTGCATGACATACCTGTCGATCTCGACTATCAGTCCTGTCTCTTCCGCCAGAGGGATGAACTTCGCTGGTGACACCAGACCCATCATAGGATGCCTCCATCGTACCAGAGCCTCCATCCCGATAAGCTCACCTGTCTCACCGTTCATCTGAGGCTGATAGTAGACGATGAACTCCTCTTTGTCCAGAGCCTGTCGAAGACTACTTGCCATCACAATACGTTCAAAGGCCCGCTCTGTCATCTCCTCAGTATAGAAACGGTACGTGTTTCGGCCATCCTCTTTGGCCTTATACATCGCAGCATCAGCATTTTTTAGCAGGATATTTGACTTTAAACTGTCATCCGGATAGATCGTCGCACCAATACTCAAGGTAGCATAAAGCTGATGCTCCTCGATGACAATAGGCTCTGTCATGGCATCGAGAAGTTCTTTGATGATATCCACGATCGTATGCGTATCATGAAGAGCGTCCAAAATAATAGTGAACTCATCACCACCAAGACGGGCGATGGTATCTGTCTCACGTACCTGTTGCTGCAGCCGGATACTGACTTGTCGCAACACCTCATCACCGACATGATGACCTAAAGAGTCGTTTATCTCTTTAAAGTGATCGAGATCGATGAACAGAAGTGCGACTTTCTTATGATTACGATGCCCCGATATGATCGCCTGAGAAAGTCTGTCCATGAAAAGTTCACGATTTGGCAGTCCAGTAAGACCATCATAATGCGCCTGATGTCTTAATATCTCCGTCTGCTCTTTTATCTTCTCTTCTGCTTCGACACGTTCGGTGATATCTTGAGCATAACCTACCATGCCGATAGCTTTTCCCTTATCATCTTTCAGTAAAGAGAGCGAAAGGTCGGCAAACATGATGACTTGAGATCTTTTGAGCATACGAACGACATCGTGATGCTCTCCCTCTTCTTTTAAGCGTATGATGTTCTTTTCAAGGTTCTCGAAATCCTCTGGCAGATAGACAGACGTGATATGCTTACCGATCATCTCCTTGGCTGTATACTCCAAAAGTGATTCTGATCCGGCATTCCAACTGGTGATGACACCCTCAAGGTCTGTAGAGATGATCGAGTCATGCGTCTGTTCAATGATCTGTGCCTGATGCGCATACTTAAGCTGCATCTCTTTCTCTTCGGTGATATCAGTATGTGTCCCGACCATACGGACGGCCTTACCATTCTCATAGATTATCTGGGCTCTACCTAATATCCAGACCCAATGCCCATCTTTATGTCTCAGACGATGGTTGTTCTCAAAGTGCGTCATCTTGTCTGTCTTGATCTTATAAAATCCACTAAAGACGATCTTCTTATCATCTCGATGCACACGTTCCTTCCATGTCAAGGTCCTATTTGGAAGCTCTTCATCCGTAAACCCAAGCATCATCTTCCAACCGGGAGAGATATAGAGACTATTATCCGTGAGATCCCAGTCCAACACAGATGTCTTGCTCCCTATGAGGGCCAGCTCCATCCGTTCTTTCAATCTCTCGTTCTTTTGGTTAAGCCGTTGTAAGACACGCTGCCGATAGACTAAGAAAAGAAAGAGTATGAACGTACCAAGGAGCAGCTTCCAGATCAATTCATTATCGAATCTTGAGATAGTGTCTACATGCCGCCACTTTGCCATTATCTTTTGGCGTTCAGCTGCATCTATACTTTTCATAGCTTTATCTATGATACTGTGCAGGATCGGTTCATCTTTACTCACGAAAAGTGTGACATCCATCATGATATCAGTCCGACCGACTATCATCAAATTATCTGATGCCATCTGTGTGATGGTGTAGCTTGCAAGCGCAAGCGAAGCCAGCATCGCATCATATCGCCCGGTCTCGACACCCAGTAGACCCTCTTGAGCATTTTCGACTTCGATGAAGTCAATATCCGGATATTTTTGATAGACATCTGCTGTGTAACCATAGTCCTTGATGATAGCTATCTTTTTCTCTGCGATCTCGCCTAGCTTATCTACGTACTTTGCATCATGATCCATCACGATGACAATAGGGTTGTTGATGTACGCCTCTATAGGAGTGAACTTTTGTTCTAGGATGGCATCGGATGCATCCCCTGAGATGATACTGGCTTTTCCCTCCATGGCGATATCAAGCGCATCCGTCCAAGTCGTCGGTACCACTTTCTCAAAACTGATCGGTAAAGTAGCTTCTATCAGTGCAAGATGATCTGATACGATCCCGATGTAACCACCACTCTCATCAAACGCTTCAAATGGCAACCAGTTTGGATCACCCGTGAACGTGACACTCCGATGATCTGCCAGCCATTGACGCTCTTCTTCAGTAAGTGCTATTGTGTCTTGTTCACTTTTAACAGCCTCATAGATAAGTCTGTCGGTATCCTGAGCACTATCGATCTTACCGCTTCTGATCAGTTGTCCTAAAGTCTTTGTGACAAACTCTTTATTGATCTCGCCGACCTCATAGATATTTGTGAGCATGAGCTCTTTGGTCCTTGCACCTTCAGATTTTAGCAGTACAAGCGATTTGTTGGATTGATACTTCTTATGGATCAGCTCTGCGACTTCATCAATATGCTCCAGCGCATACTCCCAGCCTTTCTTGCTTGCTGACAAAAAGGCGTGGATCTGGCCAGGTTCTTCTTCGACCTTCTCATACGATACAAAAAGATTGATGGCATTTGTCGAAAAACCATGCTCTACCGGGTCGATGATATTATAGGAGATGTTCCGTTCATTGAGTTCAAAGATCTCATTGGAACTAAATGCAGCTATCGCATCCACTTTTCTCTCTATAAACTCATCGAGTCTGAAAGTCTGCTGGACAAAGGTCGTGTTCTCCGGATCGATATTGTAATACTCCAGCAGAATAGAGAGTGAACTGTTGTCACGATCGTTCTCAGTCATCATGATCTGCCTGCCTTCGAGATCGATCGGACTCTCTATCTCAGGCTGAGTGATCAGGACAAATGGGGAGCGTTGAAGATAGGTCGCAAGCAGCGTGACATCGTCTAGTTTTCTATCACTAAACGCGATGATGCTGTTGCTAAGGGCGAAGTCTGTCTTACCATCGACGAGTTCTTGCATCGAGTTGCCATTATCATATTCCAGCAGCTCCACATCCAGACCTGCATCCCTATAATAGCCTCTCTCCTTGGCCGCAATAAAACCGGCAGACTGGAAATGGTATTTCCACTGCAGCTGTAAGGTCACTTTTTCCAGTGGTGACTCAACTGAAAGAAGCATGATCGGAGACAATAGAAGTATTAGTAGGGACCGTAATGTCATCACAGTTATCTTTTTACCTGTCCCTCTCTACTCTACATCAGTAAGTGCAAGACAATGAATACACCCTCAGAGATATAGATCGATTTTACTATTACATCTTATGACACGACAGGTATCTCCTTCCTTACTCAGCTAGCTATCAAGAACAGATAGGACATTTTGTGTATTATCGGGACTTATATGGTTTTATATTTTAGCTCAGACTTTAGGAGTTCATCACCAATAGAAGGCGCTAAAGCCAATCGTAGCTATGAGGGCAGTTGATATATATCATTGCATATTATCTTATTTATAAGTACTATACTCTTTACTTATCCTTTAACCAGATGATTTGGAGTAAAGCATGTCAGAACTTGAGAAGAAACTAAACAAACGCGAACGCTATAAAGCCCAGATGCGCCCTTTTGAGTACTATCCTGAGCTTGAATCACTTGATTTTGAGAACTTGGCAGAAGGAGACCGCTTCTACCTTCAGGATTTTGGTATCTTCACCACTGACTTTCTCGAAGATGAGTTTACGATGCGGCTTCGTGTCCCTGCTGGTAGACTAAGTACTGAGCAGTTCCAGCACATCGCGGCTATTGTCACAGAACATGACCTGCATCTCATCCTTACAGCAAGAGCGGGGATACAGCTCCATGGGCTGGAAACTGATAATGTCCTGGATATCTTCAAGCAGTTCAATGAGCTCGGCCTTACGACCTGGCAGAGCTTTGGCGACAACATCAGAAATATAGTCACTGATGTCTATGATGGACGAGGAGAGCATAGTGAGATAGAGGTCTACCCTCTCATCATGCAGATGCAGGAGCACATCCTGAAAAACCCACGTTATGTCGGCATGCTACCACGACGGGTCTCTATCGGTATCTCAGGTAACCGGGCTAATGTCTCCTCTTTCTTCGCCAATGATGTCTATTTTGCCCTGGCCCAAAAAGAGGGTACTTTTGGTTTTAATGTCTATCTCGGTGGTAAGAACACCGAAGTCGCACAAGATGCAAATATCTTTTTAAAGCCTGATGAAGTAGTCGACTTTTTCAAAGCCTTTGTCGAGGCTTTTTATCTGCATGGTTCACGTTTCTCCCGGTCAAAGACCCGGCTCTTCTATCTACTCGAGGATATCGGGATGGAGGGCTTCAAGGCTTATGTTCAAAATGAGTTTGCAAAGCCGTTTGAGAGTGCAGGAGAGCGCCTGCTGGAAAAAGCGCTCTTCACACCACATGAGATACTTAGCGATGGGACACATGCCTTCTGCTACCAGACTGACTTCGCACGTCTGGATGCAGACGAGTTAAGAGAGATAGCTGCTCATGCCAAGAGCCATGATGCAGAGGTCAGGATAGGGATCGATCAAAACCTCTATATCCTTGGTCTGAAAGACAAAGAGACGCCTTTTAAGTCACCTAAAGAGAGCGCCACTGTCATCGCATGTGCGGGCAACCTCTGTCCCTACTCTTTCTGGAGTATCAAGAACGAGACCTCTTATCTGCCTTTGAAGAAGATCAATGAACATGGCCTCCAGGTAGGTTTCTCCGGTTGTGTCAAAGGGTGCGGAAGACACCGTCATACTGATATCGGGCTGATCGGACTTAAGACCAACAACTTTGGTGCTACTGATGGTGGTGCCAGAGTCTACATAGGGGCCGAGCACTCTGATGGGACATCAGTAGGACGACAGCTCTTCGCTATGGTCCCACTCCAACATCTAAACAAGACCCTAAGCCTTATCATCTCCATCTATGAGCGCAGCGAACATGAGGATTTCGAGATGTTCTCCCGCAACATCCTCAACAAGTTCTCCGAAGAGTTCTTGTCCCTATGGTTTCTGGCAAGTCTTGAGACAGATCAGATACTAGAACTCCCGGAAAATAAAGATATAGCTCTGGGTTCAGACGAACGCTTTATCTATGAGAAATCTCTACTTGAAAAGCAGTTTCCAAGTGCAGACGTCTTAGCCCTCATCGATGGGGACTTTCATGACGCGGTAAGTACACTCAGTAAGAAGTTATGGACTATAGCGGGTAAAGACCCCCACTATAAACCTCCGATCAAACGACTTAACGTCAGGTGATCTTAAATAGTGTCGTGTATTTTTTAAGCTGAACCAAGTGAACGTATCTTATCTATAAGTGGTTGTCCGTGATCCTTATAGTGAATAGGGATGACCTTTTTTTCAAGTGCTTTAGGCAGTGCCGAACCTTCTTTTAAAAGGACATAATGCTCACTGTTACTATCATCAAAAAGATCACATACCTTTTCAAGTTCATTGACAAAGTACTTATCCTCAAGACTATAACCAATAAACAAAAATGACTTTTGTACCAAGTAGCTTTTTAAAGTAGAAAGTGCCATTCTAAACTCTCCGTTATGTGCATCATCATAAAGTCTATTGTAACTCTCTGTTGTCAAGATAATTTTTTTCTTATTATCGATATGACCATGAAGATGCCAGATAGTCTCTATAGTCGTACCGTCTCTTAATGATGAAGCTTGTTCATAGTCTGATTGGATATCCCAATATTTAGTATCATCAGGGCTGGTAGATGCCCAATGTAAGACTTTTTCATAATTTGTTGTCACGATCAGATTTTGTCTCAGAGCCCAGACAGCTCTGGCGAGCGCTAAAGAGCTCTCCTCAATATCCTCTCTTTTTATATCAAAGAACTTCTCAAGAGATCCGAAGTAAGAGCTATCATTAGAAAAGGACTCTTTGATATCGTCGGCTATAGAGAGACAATCGCTCTTCATCTTTAATGAAGTCCTGACATTGGCGGCCTCATCACCTTTGCCAAGAG
>JADGEC010000225.1 GCA_016744575.1 Sulfurimonadaceae bacterium
CATTACCTTCAAAGTGATCTGTCATCTATCCTTTCGCAATTTGTAGGCATCCATCTGCCTTATGCAGCCTATGAGCAGAAGATGCTTAGTGGCCCCTCCCCAAGACTACTGGATGCATCATGAGACGTTTCTTTCATTCTCCTTTTTTCTATCCTGTTTTGATGATGCTCTTGCTGACAACTGGCGCATGGGTACTTTATGCGTATACCTTGAGTGAAGTCGAAGAGATATTGATCGAACAAGCTACCAGAGAAGCCCAAGAGAATGGGACTCATCTTCAAGATGCTGTTGAGGCTTTTTCGATGAGTAGAGAGCCCATCGAGATCCAAAGGGCCGTCAGTCGTGAAGCTTCAAAAAAAAAGATAACGCAGGTATTGCTCATCGCACCAGATGACACGATCGTGTATGCTAACCATTTTAAAGATATCGGCCTCAGCTCTTCTGAGGTACTGACGCAAGAATGGAGTAAGCATTATCGAGAGGAGTTTGACAGCACACCTTCTCTAGGTGCACATATTCACCAGGGAGACGAGACACAGGTCCATGCACTCTTGCGACTAGACTATCTCTATGACCCTCGGAAGGATATACGCCATGACAATGGCATACTTCTCTTGCGTTATGACATAACACCACAGTTCCTCATCATCTCCAAAGAACTTAGAGAAGAACTTCTGTTGGTCTTTGGGTCGATGGCACTTCTTTTTATATTGCTTTTTTATTTTTATCATCGCAATTATCTTAAGAAGTTGATTCGGCTACAAGCACTCTCCACCGATCTTCTTCCTGAGTACGATATCTCAAAAAACGGTGGCATTGATACTATCACTGACTCTCTATATAAGGCTACCAGAGAGCTTGCATTGCTCTCACGTGTCTTCCAGCAAAGCAATGACGCTATTCTCATCACAGATGATAAACGGCGTATCATCAGTGTAAACCCGGCTTTTGAGAGATTGAGTGGTTACCAAGCTGATGAGGTCATCGGCTTGACACCGTCGATCCTTAAATCTGGTCTGATAGATGAACAGGTCTTTGCTCATCTAAACAAAACATTACAAAGAGAAGGAAAATGGGAGGGAGAACTGATAGACCGCAGCAAGGATGGCTCCAGTTACCCTATCTGGACAAGTATCTGGAGCATCAAAGATACCATGACACAAGAGGTCAGTAACTATGTCGCCGTCAATAAAGACCTCACTACCCTTCTGCGTAAACAAAAACAGATCGAGAAGCTCGCATACACAGATATGTTGACCGATATCGCCAATCGTACCAATTTCTTACAGCAGCTTGAAAGATTTATCACCCATAGTGATCGCAATAACAATAGATTTGCACTACTTTTCTTTGATGTGGATGATTTTAAGGAGATCAATGACACTTCCGGACACAAGATGGGAGACCTATTACTCCAACATCTTGCAAAACGAGTTCAAGGGCATCTGCGATCAGAAGATATGTTTGCTCGTCTTGGTGGAGATGAGTTCATCATCGCAGCACTCGATATCGAGCGACCAGAAGACGCTTTGAGGTTGGCTACGCATCTGATAGAACTTTTCGATACACCTTTTACGATCGAAGATCGTAGTCTGCACATCTCGATCAGTGTTGGCATCGCACTCTATCCCGATGACGGCAAGAGTTCCAAGAAATTGCTTGCAGCAGCTGACCTGGCGATGTACCGTTCCAAAGAGGATGGAAAGAACCTTTGCACGTTATTTCAAAAGGAGATGCAGGAAAAAGCATTGGCAGACGTTCAGATACGCCGAGAACTGACTGCAGCCTTGGAACAACGACAGTTCGAACTCTATTATCAACCGAAAGTCGATACGAAAAGCAAAAAGATCACTGGTTTTGAGGCGCTCATCCGCTGGAATCATCCCACGCGTGGACTCGTACCTCCAATCGAGTTTATCCCGATCGCAGAAGAGAGTGGTCTGG
>JADGEC010000019.1 GCA_016744575.1 Sulfurimonadaceae bacterium
CTTTAGTCGAGGTGATCAAACTCAATAAACTGACTACTGTCGAGGATATCACTGACTATACCAAAGCCGGCGGCTTCTGTAAGTCATGTATCAAACCCGGTGGACATGAAGCCAAAGATGTCTATCTTGTGGACCTTCTCTCCGAAGCACTTGATAAGGTCGAAGCGGAACAGAAGTCCCGTAAGATAATAGAAGCCAGAGGTGATGGCAGCTTCGAGACACTTGGACTTGTCCAGAAGATCAAAGCGGTAGAGTCTATTTTGGAAGAGTATATCCGCCCGACGCTCAAAGCAGATAACGGCGATGTCGAGCTGATCGATATCGTAGCAGAAGGGGATGTCTTCAATGTCTTTGTGAAGTATCAGGGTGAATGTGTGAGTTGTTCGATGAACACGACGACGACACTTGCCGGCATCGAGGATATGTTGAAGTTCAAACTCAAAGCGCCGATCAAAGTCATCGTGACCTGATGGATCATGCTACGAAAGAGGGAACGTTCGCGTACCTCAAACAGTTTCCAAAATATAGCAAAGATTTTTATCGTTTCGACGGGGATGTCTTTGTCTCTTCCCTGGGGCTGGGGACTTTCCGAAAAGAACCCTATCGTGAAGAGAACTATGTCGTCAACTACAAAGAGTCCATCAAGATGGCCATCCTAAACGGTATCAATCTCATCGACACCGCGATCAACTATCGCTATCAGATCAGTGAACGTGAGATCGGTGAGGCGCTTGAAGAGCTTTTTGCCGAGGGAAAAGTCAAACGTGAGCAGCTGGTAGTCACTTCAAAAGCTGGCTTTCTGCCGATGGAGTTCCCATTTCCGGAGAACCCGTACCAATGGATCAAAGAGATGGTGATAGATAAAGGCCTGGCAACAGCCGAAGAGGTCGTCATCGATCAACACTGTCTTTCACCGGACTATCTGCGATGGAGTGTGGAACAGTCACTTCAAAACCTTAGACTTGAGACGCTTGATATCCTCTTTCTCCATAATCCCGAGACGCAGCTGGGTTATGTGGACTATGCGACATTGAAAGCACGGATCAAGGCAGCGTTCATACTTTTTGAAGAGCTGGTCGAAGAGGGCAAGATCAAAGTCTACGGTATCGCTGCCTGGAACGCTTTTTTGTATGACGAGAGTCATCAGGAGCATATAAGGCTTAGTGATGTGGTCGCGATCGCTGAAGAAGTCGGCGGTAAGGAGCATCATCTCAAGTATATCCAGTCTCCGTTCAATCTTGGCAAGCCTGATGCCTACAACTACTCGAACCAATTAGGACCTGATGGACGTTATTATACGCTGATGCAGGCTGTCCAAGGTTATGGACTGAAGTTGATGACATCATCCTCACTCTTACAGATGAACCTGTTCAAGGGTAAGTTCGATCCAAAGGTGAGACGATCACTGGGGACCGAGGAACTTACTGACATCGCAAGTGCCTTGCAGTTCGCGCGTTCGGGTAGTGTCGTCAGTGCACTTTTTGGCGCTGTCGATCCACAACATGTCGAAGATAACCTGCTTTTGGCGTATCTTCCAACTGCGAGTCCAGAAGAGATAGCATCACTGTTTAGAGCTGATCATGCTCTATGATGTCATCGTGGTCGGGGGAGGGATATCGGGTCTTTATGCAGCACTGTACGCAAGACGTGCGGGAAACAATGTGGCTGTCCTCACCAAAAGTAATCCTTTTCGCTCCAACTCTGCTGTAGCTTCGGGCGGGATCAATGCGGTCATCGATCTGAGTGATGTCGACTCTGTCACCCGTCATGTCAATGATACCATTGATGGTGCAGACGGACTTACCCATCATGTGAACATCGAGAACATGTGCAGGGAAGCGCCGAACATCGTCGAAGAGCTGCATGAGATGGGCGTCAGTTTTGAGCAGAGGGATGACGGCAGACTGCATCAGCGTGCTTTTGGCGGTGCCAGTGCAAACCGCACCTGCTACATCGCCGATCGTACCGGCGCGGCGATCGTCCAGACCCTGTTAATGCGATGTCGTGATGAGGGTGTCCATATCCTGGCTAATCACAAGTTCCTTAACATCACCAAGTACAAAGAGAAGCTCTCCGGTGTGACGGTACTGCGTAGACGCGACTCCCAGGTCATCGCACTTGCCTGTAAGTCTCTGGTACTTGCCGGAGGTGGATATGCAGGGATATTTCGAGGACACACGACCAATTCACAGGAGAGTTCCGGTGATGTCATCGCTGCAGCCTTACGCGCTGATATGCGTCTTAGCAACATGGAGTTCGTACAGTTCCATCCGACAACGCTGAGCACGACGGGAGCCTTGATCAGTGAAGCGGCTCGGGGAGAGGGGGCGTATCTTGTCGATGAGACAGGCGAACGTTTTACCGATGAACTTCAGACACGCGACAGACTTTCGCGTGCGATACTCAGGCATATACTCGATGATCATAAGGTCTACCTTGATTTTCGTCATCTCGAAGAGTCTTTCATCGACAATAAGCTGCCATCAGCGCGTAAAAAAGCGCTAAATTCGGCAGGCATCGATATCACCAAAGAGCTGCTGGAAGTGACGCCGGCTGCACACTACAGCATTGGAGGGATCTGGACACGCGGGGATACGTCTACGGATATGCCTGCTGTCTTTGCCTGTGGTGAATGTGCCGTTACCGGTGTGCATGGCGCCAACAGGCTTGGCGGAAACTCACTGCTTGAAGGGGCCTATTTTGGACGACTGGCAGGGATCGAAGCAGGGCGTGCGGCTTCCAAACGGGAGTTTCAGCCTATCGATTATGCCTATGTGGAAAAAGAGATGCGGCGCATCGATCAGGTCATCGAAGGTGAGAGTCGGTTCAATATCAACTCCATGCGAAAGAACCTCGGCGAGGAGCTCTTCTTGCATGCCGGTGTGTTTAAGAATGAGGAGTCGTTGACGACTGGACTGGAGTACATACACTATCTGATGCAAAAGAGCTATGGTCTGCACTGTGTCGATAAGGATCGTCATAACAATGTCGAGCTTCCATCGATACTGGAGTTTCAAAACGCGCAGTTCATAGCGGAGGCGATGGTGCTCTCTGCCTTAGAGCGCAGAGAGAGCCGTGGTGTGCACTTTCGGGAAGATTTTCCAGTGCGTGATGATGTCTATTTTAACGCGGCTTCGTATGTGAGACAGATGAGCCGTGACTATATCCAAGTCTCGTTCGAGAATGCCATACAGAACAATTTTTGGTATTCCCTCAGGAGAATACTTCATCTAGATTAAACAGTCTTGAAGATCGCGATGTGGCCCCTTAGCCAAAAGACTCCTATCTATCCTAGGGGGTCACATCGGGGTCTTTAGACTGCCCAGAAAGGAACAACAATGGCAAAAGTTATGTTACGTGAGAACGATGAGGGTCAAGTCCTCTTCTATGTGGCAAAGAAAGACATGGAAGAGATCATAGAGACGGTGGAGTTCGACAGTGATGAGAAGTGGGGCGGGAATGTGAACCTCACGAATGGGGATGTGTGGTTTATCGCTCCTGGACCGAAAAAGCTGCCTGATGAGGTCAATGCCAAGATCATCACACGTGGTGATTCATAACAGATAATACCATCTGTAAAATAGACTCTACACAGGCAGAGATACTTTTTTCAAATGAGAGTATTGGCAGCTATCATCATATGCTGGCAAGTGCCTTGACCCACACCATCTGTGGGTGTGACTATAATAGTCCGTAGTCGATACCTATAGTACCCTTTGCCTTATGTTCTAAGATCCCATATACATCCGCTGTCCTATATCCAGCTTTTTATAACTCTATCTCATACTTCTTTATCTTGTACCCGATCTGCCTCGCTGTCATACCCAGCTGTTGAGCTGCCTTGGTCTGGATGCCACGGTTGTCGATCAGTGCCTGGATGATCGAATCCTTTTCCATCTCATGAAGGCTTGCTTTGGTCAACATGGGTGCGTGTTCATATCTTTGGGGAGATGCCTCCTGTGGTGGCGGTACTGGCACTTCAGGAGCATACGTCGGCACAGGATCAGCCGGCATGTGCATCTTTTGGTAGTTGAAGGGCAGGACATGATTGAGCATCTCGGGATCGACTTCACCGTCAGGGCAGATCAGGACGATACGTTCCATCGTATTTTGCAGCTCGCGGATGTTACCTGGCCAGGGATAGTCCAGCAGGAGCTCCAGGCTCCTCTTGCTGAAGTGCATCTTCTTACGGTGTTGCTTCATGAACTTGTCAAAATAGTTCTCGATGAGCAATCTGACATCCTCATAACGCTCCCGTAACGGTGGCAGGTTGATAGGGATGACGTTCAAACGGTAGAAGAGGTCCTCTCTGAACTCGCCTTCTTGTACCATTTTCTCAAGTTTCCTGTTGGTCGCAGCCACAAGGCGTACATCCGTCTTGATACTCTTACTGCCGCCAACACGTTCAAATACCTGCTCTTGCAGGATACGCAGGAGCTTGACCTGAAGTGCTGACGTGATATCCCCGATCTCATCAAGGAACAGTGTCCCGCCATCAGCGAGTTCGAAGCGTCCCTTGCGCATCTCTTTAGCATCAGTGAAGGCGCCTTTTTCGTGGCCGAAGAGTTCGGATTCGAGCAGAGTCTCACTGATCGCGGCACAGTTAAGTCTGATGAAAGGGCCATTGCTTCGGCGACTGAGGTTGTGTACAGCGGTCGCAATAAGTTCCTTCCCTGTCCCGGTCTCACCGCGGACAAGGATAGTCGCATCTGAAGGGGAGACAGTCTCGAGCATACTGAAGATCTGTTTCATCTTCGTACTTTGGCCGATGATGTTCTCAAACCTCTTTTCGCCAAGTGCCTGCTCTTTGTAGTAGGTCTTTAGTTCCGTGATACTCTCTTTCTCTTTGGCGAACCTGTTCTGAACAGCCAAGGTCCCGGCAAAAAGGGAGCCGACAATGGTCAGCATACGGACGATATCATCAAAGCCAAGCAGACTCTCCTTACTGATGTTTGAGGAGATGACACCGATGACTTCATCATCCTGGATCATAGGGACAGCGATGTAGGAGATAGTGCTGGCACTGACCTGTCCCATCTTGTTCAGGTAGTTGATGTTGTTGTGGATGTTTTCGATGACTACAGGTTCGGCACTCTGTGCTGCCAGGCCAGTCGCGCCTTCACCCAGTCTATAGGTGGCCATCTTCTTCTGCTGGTCGCTCAGGTTGATGGATGCGAAGAGCTCCAAGGTCTCATGGTCCTCTTTGATCAGGAACAGTGCACACCTGTCGTTATAGGATTGGCGTTTAAGCAGCTTCATCCCCTGTACGAATATCTCCTTGACATCGATGGCTTTAGTCAGCATGATCGCGATCTCATAAAGGAGTTCTACCTCTTTCGTCGCTAGATGCAGTACGCAGGTCTCACAGTCTCCTGTATTGGAAATAGTATGCTTTTCATTCATGGATGCTTATCTCCTATCATATAGGTTTAAAATGATTATAGCATGCTATGCACAATAAATAAGATTAAAAAGTCTAAATAATAATCAATATAAGTAATATATATGGTATAAAAATTGCACATTTTTGAAAAACCAATCTAACGGGGAGACAATGCAGATCACTGTACACGGGACACCGACGCAATTACAAGGCAAAGAGCTAATCATCGGGGGAGAGGCCCCTGCAGCACGTATTACCAAGCTTGATGGTACAAAGAACGTCATAGGCATGATCGCACCGACAGTGCAGTTACTTATCGCCATCCCGTCGCTTAAGACGGAGGTCTGTTCATTGGGGGCAAAGAGGTTTGATGAACTGCTTAGACCCTATAAGAAGCTTACGGCGACAATGATCACCACCGATGATCTGGAATCCGTCAAAGCGTTTACAGAGCGTGAGGGCATAGAAGCTGCACAGGTCGTAGTAGATGCAGATCGTAACTTTGCGAAGAAGTATGGACTGCTTATCACGGAAGGCAAGCTAAAAGACCGACTTGCCCGCGCTGTCTATGTCATCGACCGTGATGGCATCATCACTTATAAGGAACTTGTTCCGGAAGTTGTCGATGAGGTCGATTATGATGCCTGTATCGCAGCTGTCGACAAGCTTGTCAACGAGAAGAAGACGGGACACACGCATGAGAACTGGATGAGTGTCTGAACCCATATGGAGGAGTATGTCATGTACCAAGAGAGGATCGGTGAGATAGAAAGTGGCATCATGACCCATCTTGATATAGTATGAGTGGTCTGCATGAGGAGACGAAGCTGACTCCCAAGTCAGTCGCTATGAAGACCGGTTTTCTTGACTGGGGATCACAACCCTCTCTCTTCAAACGTTACCCGACATTTTTGTTTCGCTACAAGTCAGAGGATGTCCCTTCACTTGGGTGGCTCTTCAAGCTGCGACATATCAGTTCGACGCATGACATCGCACAGAGAGCTTATCATCGACTAAACGTCCCCTCTGCAGGCAACCTCCATCCATTGGAACTCTATGTCCAGATTCGTGGTATCAAAGGCGTGCTCAGCGGCATCTACCATCTGGATGTCTTACATGAGGAGCTGGTCCTTATCCGTGATCTTGAGAAAGATGGGGTCGAACCTGCTCTTGATATAGAGAGACGTCTGCGGGGTGTTATCGTGATGGTCAGCCTTGTACCGTTTCGTTCCTATTGGAAATATGGACTACGTTCCTGGCGCTACCTTTACCTTGATGCGGGTCATCAACTGGCACAGATAGCGGCGATCTCCGAACAAGAGGGAGAAGGTCTTACATCATTGTCGCATTTCGATGCAGACCACCTCGGTCATGTCATGGGTCTTGAGGATAAAGAGACTATTTGTGCCGTATTGATCGCAGGGGAGTCAAGTGAGCGAAAAGTCGAAGAGATAAAGATACCATTGATGCATGTCCTGCCGACAGACTATGTCGAGGAGACCGGGGTGCTTCAAACCGCTCTCAAAGGTACGACTTCTTTTAGATCGGAAGTGCTCACATTGCCGCAGAGCCTCAGCACAGTGTCAGCAGATGAGCTTGGAAAGAGCAGAAGATCTGCCCGTGAGTTTGTTCCATCGTCTTTAAAAAAAGTCGATATGGAACGATTTATGAACCTATCACTGATGAACGAAAAGATAGATGCCTCTTTCGTCGTATTGCGTGCGGACGGTTATGCGTCAGGTGTCTATCATGGCAGGGACCTTTACCGAGAGGGTATGTTTGATGACGCCATTGTAGGACTCTTGGTAGCGCAGCGTTTTATCGGCTCAGCAGCGGTGGTCATCATCTTACATACGGCTTCGCCTGAAGCCATGGCTCATCTGGAGTCCGGGGTCATCGGGCAGTGGCTCTACTTACAGGCAGAAGCATCGGGTGTGGCCTGTACAGGTATTGGAGCCTATTATGATGAGGCTCTTCAGAAATCTCTGGAGATCGATGGATCGATCCTTTATGTGATGGCTTTAGGAGTAAAAGTATGAGAGCGGGGATGGCAGATGAACCAGACACTACGTGATGAAGCGGTGAAAATCATGTCGATCTTCCATTTTTATCGCTCTGATGGCAATCTCTATCAAAGTGATGATGACGAGAAGGTGGATGCGGTCTTTGAAGCAGTCATCGTCGCCATCGATAGCTGTGGCGAACTCAAGCCGCATCTTCCTTATAACGAGTTTGTTCGACCGAGCCGCGCCGTCTTAGAAGGGGATCCCGGCTGGGTAGGCCACTTTGAGGAGCGCGACAACCGGAAGTTCTTCCTCAGTGATGTCCACGACTTTTTAAGACTTTTTTATAAATAGAACAAAATATGCATTGTAAAAGTACAAAGGAGTCTTATGGCTACTATAGTGCTACTTGATGATAATATCAGAGTCAAAGTCTCAGACGGGACGACACTGCGTAAGGTCGCTTTGAAGACCGGGGCATCCATGGAGTTTGGATGCCGTGTAGGGGATTGTTCGACCTGTGTGGCTTATGTAGAAAGCGGAATGGAGTATCTCAACGAGAAGAGCGAGAAAGAGCATAAAGTCCTTCAGATGCTCGGTGAGGATACACGTGAGCTTCGTCTGATGTGTCAGTGTGAAGTGAACGCATCGGAGGGCGAGGTCCTGATCTCGTACAGACTGGCATGATCGGAGCCATCACTGCATTGAGCGACAGCGTCTTCTTTACCGGGGTGTTCGATCCTAAGATACGGACTTTTGACATCATCATGAAGACGGCTAACGGCAGCTCCTATAATAGTTACCTGGTCCGTGGTTCTGAAGGTGTCGCCATCATGGATACGGTGAAGAAAGAGTTCAGCGAGCCTTTCTTTCAGCGTGTCGAACTTCTGTGTGACTATGAGGAGATAAAATACATCGTCTTACACCACCTTGAACCCGATCACTCAGGAGCTCTTGTCGAGCTGATGGGGCGTGCGCCACACGCCAAGCTCATCATCTCGGGCAGGGCGGTGATGATGTTAAAAGGGATCATCAAAGAGGATATCCCTTTTGAGGTGGCAAATACCGGCAAGACGATATCTCTGGGTGATAAGACCATCGAGTTTCTGAGTACCCCGTTCCTGCACTGGCCCGATACGATGAGCTCTTATCTGCATGAGGAGAAGATCCTTTTCAGTGGTGATGTCTTTGGAAGCCACTACTATGATGAGCGCCTATTCGATGATGAGGTGGGGGATTTCTCCTACGCGTTCAAATATTATTATGATCATATTATGCGACCGTTCAAACAGTATGTGCTTCAGGCATTGAAGTTGTACAGAAAGTTCGACATCGATATCATCGCACCGCTTCACGGACCGATCTTGCGTACGAATCCCAAATACTATTTAGACAAGTATGCGCAATGGAGTTCAGAAGAGAAGTTTCGTAAGAACGAGTTTGGCAAGAAGATGTTCTCAGTGTTCTACATCTCCAGTTATGACAATACCCATGAGATGGCTGTCAAGATCACCGAGGGCGCCGATGATATCGATGGCGTCATCGCAAGCATGTACGATCTCTCATCTTTGGACGAGAACACGATGATCGACCTACTTGAGGAGTCTGATGCTGTTGTCATCGGTTCACCGACCATCAACGGGGATGCTGTCAAACCGGCGTGGGACCTGCTCTCCTGCATGGCTTTTCTTGAGAATGGTGGTAAGGTAGGTGCTACCTTTGGTTCTTATGGCTGGACAGGTGAAGCAGCAGGGATGCTACATGACCGGATGCGTGGTCTTAAGTTTAGATTGCCGACAGAGCCGCTGAAAGTGAAGTTGATCCCGACAGAAGAGGATCTGGAGTCATGTACCGGGTTTGGGCGCGAAGTCGCCGAGATCATGATGGGCAAGATGGTGGAGATGGAGATATGAACCTTGTAGAGATCGTGATGTATGAAGAGATCAGAGAACTGCTGCAGAAGCATGCCATCAATGGCAATGCCAAATATATCCTTGCGCCGCTTGTCGCGCAAAGATCACTGCTGATGAACCATCTTTATGAGGATATCGGTTTTCGCAGTCGCAGCGAGATGGGCAGGTTCATGAAGAAGAACTTTCCTGTATTAGCTGCCAAGAGACCCGCTGACAAGCTCTGGAAGAAGTTCCTTTATGATGAGATCGGTAAAGTCGCACCGGCCTGTGCTACCTGTGATGACCAGCATAACTGTTTCAAGTGTATGCTTAAGGAAATAAGTGCATGACGACACCATCTATCTCGACTACTGAACTCTATTCGCATCTTGATACCCTTATCTCGACCGATATGCCTGTGTTCATCCACGGAAGTCCAGGCATCGGAAAGTCCTATATCGTAGCGGATGTGGCGCAAAAAAACGGACTGGGACTGGTCGATGTACGTCTCTCTCAGATGGATCCGGTCGATCTGCGTGGCGTACCGTCGATAAAAGATGACCAGACCGTCTGGATGCCTCCGGTCTTCTTTCCAAAAGACCCAGACTCGAAAGGCATCTTGTTCCTTGATGAGTTAAATGCAGCGCCGCCATCAGTGCAGGCAGCTATCTATCAGCTGGTGCTCGACCGAAAGATGGGAGAGTATGAACTGCCGCAGGGATGGCGTATCATCTGTGCCGGAAACCGCATCAGTGACCGCGGCGTGGTCTTCCGACTGCCTACACCTTTGGCTAACAGGATGGTCCACCTGCATGTACAGGCGCGTTTTGAGGACTTCAAACTCTTTGCCATCAAAGCGGGATTGCACCCTTTTATCATCGGTTTTCTTGGCTTTCGTCCCGACCTATTGGCTACAGAGTCGGTCATAGAAGATGATGCCAACCCGGCTTTTGCGACGCCCAGAAGTCATCATATGCTCTCGAACATCCTTAAAGCAGGCAGTGACATCGAGAAGATCGCATCGATCATCTACGGTACCATCGGCTACAGTGCGGGTATAGAGTTTGTCTCCTATGTCAAGGTGTATGAGGAGTTGCCGGATATCGCTTCGATCTATGAAGGGCACTATCCTGAGCTGCCGAACCAGCCCTCTTTGCTATATGCGCTGGTATCAGCGTTAGTAGAGTACTTTGATGGCTCGCAGACCCATATGCGTCATCTCTTTACCTTCAGTGAGACATTGCCGACAGAGTTTGGCGTGATGCTTATCAAAGACATCATCGTCAAAGATGAGTCGCTCGCTGAGTTTAGTGCATTCGATGGATGGTTGGCCAAGTATGGCGACTATATTATCTAAGCGCCTTGAGAAGATCCGTATCAGGTTCCTTTTCGATCACCCTTTCTTGAGTGTGATGGCACTCTCCATTGGGATGCAGATGCGTCAGAATCCCCATGAGGCATTTGAGACGGACGGCGCGGCTATCTATGTCGATGAGACGATGGCGCAGACTTTAAGTGATGAGCAGCTGAGATATACGTATGTACATACCCTGCTGCACATACTGCTTAAGCACGCTTATCGTATGGGTGCGCGTGATCACAAGATGTGGAACCGTAGCAGCGATATCGTCATAAACCTCTTGTTGAGTGATTTTGAACGGGTAGGGGAACGTCCAGAAACGGAAGTGATGCTTGAGAAGTACAGAGACCGAAGTGTCGAAGAGGTCTACAACGCACTTTATCAGGAACAGCCCGACGGTGAGGGGACGCCAGATGAGAGTGAGCCCAAAGAGCAGAAGCAAGACCTCATAGAGAACGAAGGGGACTCAGAAGCTCTCCAGGAGGAACTTGATGCCCTGATCGTCCAGGCTCTAGGTGCAGCGCAGAAGCAGGGTGATATCCCTGCCTCCTTTCTGGAGGTCATTCGTGAGGTCACCCGTCCAAAGATCGATCTGGAGACGCTGCTGCACACCTACCTTTCTGAGAGTTATCTTGATAAGGTCAGTGACTTTTCCAATCCAAATCGCCGTTTTATCCATCAGGGCATCTATCTTCCGGGTTATAGACGCGAACGTAACCGACTGGACCTCTATATAGCACTGGACCGATCGATGAGTATCAGCAGGGAGGACTTCTCTAAGTTCCTTGGCATCATCGATGGGGTGCTTCGTATCAGTTCGGAGCTTAGCGTCACAGTCATCCCTTTTGATGAGCGCGTAGAGGAAGAGAGCATCGTGGTCTATGATGCCCAGGCGGCAAAAATGCCGGAAGTGGCTTTTTCCAAGGGCAATGGCGGGACGGACTTTCAGGTAGTGTTAGATCACTTAAAGGGTAAAGCGGGTCCTGAGAGTACCTTGATGGTACTAAGTGACGGTCTTTTCAAGATCGAGCGTGCCTGTGAGATGAACACACTCTTTCTTATCAGTGAGAAGAAGAACATAAAAAGGTTTGAGAACTATGGCGACGTCTTTAATTTTGACCTATAAAGAGGAGATCGAGGAGCTTCGTGAGCTGCCCGGTTTTAAAAAGAGAGGTGACGCACGCTATATGTCTCATCCCGATGATGAGGCACGTCTTGAGTGGGCGTTCTACCGGCCATCTGGATCGCATCCCGATCAGGTGAGTGACAAAGACGCCATGGTCTCCATCATGGCGTTCAACCATTCACGCCTTGGCGCACTGGAGCGTTTCAAACGACTGCATGATGATGTCATCAGAGAGGAACAGTTACGTGTGAAGGTACATAATCGTAGCCGTATGCTGTTTCGTGCGATGGTAGACGATGATTTCCAAGAGCTTGTGGAAGTCCTCAGGCGCTATCCGGTCTTTTTGGACCTTGCGTGCGACCAGATGATGAACGGACGGATCTGGAACGACTCCTTTGCCGACCCGGTCGCGGCATCGAAGTTCCTGTACCTTGCTGGTAAAGATGCTGATACCAGAGTGCTGGAGGCCTTTAGCCGCCGCTTGCAGCCGATAAGGAACTTTGGTGTGGACGAGGCTAAAGTGTATCTTGACGGACTCTGTGAACGAGTACAGGAATTGCATATATTTGTAAAGATGCACTTTACTGATGCCTATACGACGTGGATGAGTCATACGACGCTGCATCCACTGCAGAAGATCGTCTGGAAGAAGCAGATCGACCTATTAAAGGAGAGTTGAGATGGATGTCCCCCCTACTATTATCAAAAGTGTGATGAAAGCGATCTATAACCTGTGTGACGAGGATAACTACAACGTCTATGATTCTGAGGATATCGCCGAGTATATCGGAGTGGGACTTGAGATGGTCGATGAGACGATGGAACTGCTTGTCGAAGCAAGGTTTGTCGGTGAGTGTATGAACCTGCACGACGATGGTATCCAGACGTACCATCTTACGGACAAAGCCATCGATATCGTGGAGATGGGATGAAGATCGTCATCTTTTTTGAGAAGCCTGGCTGTGCGACCAACGCCAGACAGAAGCAAAGTCTTCAAAAAGCCGGTTGCATGGTGGTCGAACGAGACCTTCTCCAGCATGGGATGAACATCGAAGAGCTTCGAAGCTTCTTCACGAGGCTGCCAGTCGAGCAGTGGTTCAATCCAAATGCTCCAAAGATAAAGAGTGGTGAGATCGATTCGAACAGGGTAAGTGAGCAGGCAGCGCTTCAACTGTTGATCAGAGAACCCATCTTGATAAGACGTCCGCTGATGGTCATCAATGGCCAGAAGTCATGCGGATTTGAAAGAACGTGTAGAGAGTCTGTTGAACAGAGCGTTGATATCCGAGGTCACTACTGCCTGTTCGAGTAGCAGTGGACACTGCGTTGAACCTGAGTAAGCCCTATTCCCATCAAGGAGAGCAGATGAAGACATTACCCGAACTTAAAGAACAGATCAGTAGCTCGTTAAACCCTATGGCTATCGTCTACATAGTCATGATCGCATTGACCGTCTATTTCAAAGCGTTCCATTAAGTCATAAAGGTTTACCGATAGGCTCCTAGAGCCTTTCCACTTTTGCCGCATTGTGATTGTAATCGGGCTGTTTGGAGTATGGGTCGAGAAGATCGTTAGTGAGATAGTTGATGCGGCGTTCCGTGATAGGTACGAAGAGTGTCTTCTCACGAATAGCATCAGTCACTTGCGCCTGCAGGATGAGTTTGCCTCGTTTGGTAGAGACTTTTACGCGTTCTCCATCACTTATCTTCAGCTCTTTTGCATCGTTTGTATTGATCTCGATGAAACTTAGCGGCCTATGTTTTCGTAGTTTGTCTACAAAGGCTGTCTTGGTACCACTGTGCCACTGGTCGCGCGTCCGTCCGGTCATCAGAATAAAGGGGTGTGTCACGGATACGGCCTCAGAGAGACGTTCATTTTGGACATAGATGAGGTTTGCTCGTCTGTCCGGCGTGAAATACTCATCGTTCTCAAACAGCTGCTTCCCCCAGACGTAAGCGCCACCTCGTAACGATCCTTGATCAAGGTCAGAGAGATCAAGATGGCCTCGTTCGCTTAGTCTTGTCATCTCCTGATACTCTTTGAAGACCGCTGCCGCATCCTCAAAATCGAATGCTTTTTGAAAACCCAGTTTTTTACCGATCATCGCAAAGATCTCCCAATCAGGCTTACAGTCGATAGCACGGCGTGTCAGGCGCTCTTGACGGGTGATGGTCCGGTCCATATTTGTCTGTGTCCCCTCTTTCTCACCCCAGGGAGCTGCGGGTAGACGAAGATGAGCGAAGGACTTTGTCTCACTGTTGTCATAAGCATTGATCTCGACGATGAAGGGGACTTTTTTAAGGGCTGCTTCTACGCGCTTGCGGTTAGGTAGGTGGTAGACAGGGTCAGTATGACAGATGATAAGCAGGTCCAGCTCACCTCTTTCGGCCGCTTCTATCATCTCAAATGCAGTCAAGCCTGCTTTATCAGCTATCTTGTCTGTCTGCCAGAACTCACTGACCTTCTTGATAGACTCATCATCGAATCCGAGGTGTACAGCGAGAGTAGTAGAGAGTCCGCCCACCTCCCGTCCGCCCATCGCATTAGGTTGTCCGGTCAGGGAAAAGGGGCCGTTTCCTCTTTTGTTTATCTTGCCCGTAAGCAGATGCAGGTTGATCAGAGAAAGATTTTTGTCAACGCCCTGAGAACTTTGGTTTAGTCCCATGGTCCAAGCAGAGATGATGTTCTCATTGGCATAAAAGAGAGTCATGAAGGCTTCAAACTGCGCGGCAGTAAGACCACAGCGTTTAAGCAGTTTTACCTTGGGTATCTTTTTGATCTTTCGTAGATATTGGACATATCCGTTGACATGTTTTTCCAGATACTGTACATCAGCCCTGTCATCATCGATGATGCGTCGTGCGACAAGGCTCAGAAAGTCGATGTCTGTGCCGGGACGGATAGGAAGGTGCAGGTCAGCCTGCTGAGCAGTCTCAGTACGGCGCGGATCAATGACGATGGTCGTAAGTCCGCTTTTTTTTGCTCTTTGTATCTTATTGTTAAAGACGACATGGGCATCGGCCGTATTAGCACCGACAAGTATTAGCAGATCACAGTGGTCGATGTCTTGCATCTGTACCGGGACATAGTCGATGCCGAATACTTTTTGATAAGCGACTACAGCACTGGCCATACAGGTCCGGGAGTTGGTATCTACATTATTGGTCCCGATGAAACCTTTTCCCAGTTTGTTGGCGACATAATAGTCCTCACTCAGCATCTGTCCCGAGAGATAGATACCGATGCGTTTAGGGTCACTGAAGCGGATGTGATGTGCGATGGAGCTGATGGAAAGATCCCAGTCAATAGGGATGAAATCACCATCCTCTTTTCTTAGGTGTGGGCGTAAAAGTCTATCGGTGGTCTCGATGGTATGGAGTTCACTGACCCCCTTGGCACAGACCATTCCTTCATTGATGGGATAGTCGATCGTACCTATGAGTCGATCGGTGTCGAACTCGATGCCGCAGCCTGTACCACAATAGCCGCAAACTGATCTTATGTTCATAATAGGCCATCTTCCTCAAACTGTTTTCCAAATGATAACAGGTCAAAAAGGCCAGTTTTACGATTAGATGGTTAAGTATTCATCATTGATGTGATGATGGTAATCATAAATGAAAAGGCAAGAAGTATTAGGAGGACAAAGGGCGGATTCGTAAGGATATAAAGATAAAGAATATGATCGAGGATAAAAACTATCTGATAGTCCCTAATATAGGGGGTTGAAGGATGGTGGAGCATAGCGGGATCGAACCGCTGACCTCGACGCTGCCAGCGTCGCGCTCTCCCAGCTGAGCTAATGCCCCACAGTTGAGAAGGGGCATTATACATAGCTACCTCTTACAGCAATATAAAAGTATTGGATTTTTTGTTTTGAAAGAATTGCCGATATTAGTTGCATGATAAAGATAATTAGCATGATGATCCTTCTGCTGAGCGCTCCTGTCTTGTTTGCAGGCGAGAAGTGGATACAGGTCATCTATGACAAAGATGCTGACGCAGTCACACCAGAGTTCTTAGAACGGGTAAAGGGGAGCGGCTACCCTTATCGGCGCATACAAGAGAAGGGTTCGTTAAAGATCTGGATGGGGAGCTTTGATAGCTATCAGAAGGCAGAAGATGCCCTTGCTCTCATCCGATGTCGGATCACTCCGGATGCGTTCATCGTCCATGAGGATGAGGGGCCAGTCGCAGTGGGTGTCTATACCCCGATGAAGCCTGTTGTCAAGAAGGAGATACTCAAAGCTGTAAAAAAAGTTGAGGTCGATAAAGTGGCTCAGACTGAAGAGAAAGTGGTCGAGAAAGAGAAAAAGTGTGATTGTATCAGTGGTAAAAAAGCTATTCGTACTGCACAGATAGAGAGCGCGGTAGAGTTCTACCGAAGGTCACCTTATCACCGATTTACAGGTGTGGAAGAGAGTCTGGTGAACTAGCGCTATCTTTTCTTGATCTTGTCCGGATCGAGAAAATCAAGATCTACATCATGCAGACTATAGACTTGAGCGTGTAGTGTCTCAAACAGCTCACCTGGAGACTCCCCATCTATAGGATAACTGACTTCTGACGCGCTCAACTGTGTGTCAAAGAACTCCTCTATCAT
The DNA here is from genome assembly GCA_016744575.1 of Sulfurimonadaceae bacterium. GTDB lineage: Bacteria > Campylobacterota > Campylobacteria > Campylobacterales > Sulfurimonadaceae > BB26. The sequence continues at coordinate 16,368 of JADGEC010000019.1, forward strand.
ATCCTTGACGATCATCGCACCATATTTGTCTGTATAGGGAAGGACAAAAAAGTAGTGTTCGTCATAATGGACGATAGCATCAGAATCACGGAGGGCTTGTTCAAGGCTCTGTGTGATGACCTCTTTGGAGAGGCCGGAGAAGTCACAATAGAGTATGGTGAAACTCTCTTTTCTGTTCTCATCCAACCGCTCAGAGATCCCCATGTTTAGTAACAGTAGTGAAGGAAAGTCGTAAAAAGAAAAATGTACACCTGCCATCTTCAGCCCCTTTTATAAGTATTAGTTAACAGTATACTTTCGGCTGTTTGAAGAGAAGCTTATAAAATAGAATATAACGTCACTTCACTTCTTGCGTGTAACGGTAAGGCCTCGACTTTCTCTCCTTGAACATCAAGTCCATAACTTTGTTCCGGTGCTGTCTTGCAGTAGGTCAGTACTGCTCGGGTGGCAAATGCTCTGTCTTCTTCACTGGCGTTGGCACTAAGTAGCGTATGTGGTCCGGGGATACCGTCTGTACGGATATGAACGAACTTGTCATTCTCTATCTGCTCCATCTTCTCGTTCTCTTCCTGGTTACGGCCAATGATCAGTTTTGCTCCGTCGTTCAGGCGAAAATGGCGACCATATTTTAGAAGGGGTATGTCTTTGATCTCAAAAGTGTCATGAGCGATAAAGTCACGCATCTTTAGTGCGAAGTTGGCATCAGTGAGAAGACAACCACCACCTGGGCTCTCATAGTCGGTGATGCCAAACTCCTCTACAAGCTGCATCTGGCGATCACGGCTACGTCCCTGAATGTTCTCAAGCTTATCACGATCAACCCAGCCTTCTGTCTCGGCGATAGTCGGCTCGAGTCTTTGCGCAGACATAGGACGAAGCAGTAGTCCTGCGACATTGGCTTCATTTAGTACGGTCCGGAGTGCATCAGCGTTTTGGCTCATCGGTCGTTGACCAAGGACCTCTCCGCTGATCAGAAAACTTGCTCCCCACTCGTGCATGACACGTTTGGCGACTTCAAACATCTTTGCATGACAATCGATACAGGGATTGAAATGTTTACCATAGCCGTGTTTTGGGTCGAAGAGTACCTCTTGAAGATACTCACTCTGAATATCGATGATCCTGAGTTCAGCTCCGACCTGATCGCACATGTTCTGCATATGCTCTTTGCGGTCACGTGTGGCTCCGAAGCCTGTGTTGATATTACAGGCGATGACTTCGATCCCCTGATCGATGATCAGCTTGATAGCCAGTGTCGAATCAAGCCCGCCACTGAAGAGTGCGATGGCTTTACGTTTTTGTGTAGACATGTTTTTTTCCTTGTGGAGGCACAGGAGTAGGTAGGAACAGTCGACTTCTCAATGTTCAAACGGTACCAGTTCACCTCGTCTTAATCTTGTGATCTTCTCCCGGTAAGTCCGGATGAGGAACGCTTTTTTTTCGAATGATAGCGAGATCTGGCTATTTACCTTTTTTAATTCGCGACTATAGTGCTGGATCAAAAAGGTCATAAGCTCAGAACGTATGGCATCATCACCCTCAAAGGCTCGGACGGTATTGTCAATAGAGATGGCCATCAGCCGAGGGTCATCTACCTTTCCCTGTAGTGCCAGAGCAAATTCCTGAGGGTGATAGAGTAGTAGTGAGGGGTCGATGAAATCCAGGATATGGTCGATCGTCCTGGGGTATTCAAGTACGGTCTTGATGAGACTCTTCTCCCAGGGATCACTGTACGCTGATGATGGTACGGGAGATGTCTGCTCCCTATTGTCACTACGGCTTAAGCGAACGAGTGATGGGCTGATACCCAGACGCGAGGCCAGATAGGGCTTGTACTCCTCTTGCAGTAGCGGTGAGAGTGTCTTGAGGTACCCAAGTCCCTCATGCAATGCCTGCTCTTTTGCCTTGGGGTCTTTGAGGTCATAGGCTGCGTTTGACTGATCGAGTACGAACTCTATGAACGGTTGTGCAGAGCGTAAAAGGCTGTTTAGTTTCTCTATATCATTGGCTTTGACCATATCGGCTGGGTCCAGCCCTTCGCCAAAAAGTACTACACCGCCGGTAAAACCGGAGGTACTGAGTAGCCTGGCAGCTTTTAGTGCAGCATTGCGACCGGCTTTGTCCCCATCATAAGCCATTGTGATCTTTGGCTCACCTTTTCGCAGTAGTGGTAGGTGCTCTTGTGTCAGGGCAGTCCCAAGTGTGGCGACGGCTTGGGTAAAACCGGCTTGATGCAGCATGACGACATCAAGGTAACCCTCTGTGACGATCATCTCTTTATGTCGGTAGATACTCTCTTTAGCGAGATGGTAGGCGTAAAGCAGACGTGATTTATTAAAAAGTCGGGTCTGTGGAGAGTTGATGTATTTGGCGACATGCCCGGTGATAGTCCGTCCTCCAAAACCGACGATACTGCCGTTTGGCGCATGGATAGGAAAGGTGATGCGTTCGATGAAGCGGGCAAAGGAGCGTCCCTCCTCACTGCCTGCGACACCAAGCTCGACCGCCTCGTTCATTGTGAACATGTTTTTTTTGATAAACTCCAGAGTCTGTGGAGAGGAGGGCGCATAACCGATGCCGAAACGTTCTACGCTTGATTCGAAGATGCCGCGCTCTTTGATGTAGGTCTGTGCAGTCGTTTTCTGGTTTAGCAGTCCCTGATACCACTCATTAAGCTTTTCCATAAGCTGGGAGCGCTCCTGTCTGGGAGCATTGGAGCTATAGTTGAGGGTGTAGTTGTACTGTTCCGCAAGTTTTTCTATTGCCTCGGGGTAGTTGAGTTTCTCATACTCCATGACAAACTTGATGCTGTCTCCGCCAGCTCCACATCCGAAACAGTGATAGATCTGCTTCTGTGGACTGACGACAAAGCTAGGTGACTTCTCATCGTGGAAGGGGCAGGGTGCCTTAAAATTAGTCCCTGCTTTTTTCAGTTCGATATAGCTGCCGACAACGTCGATGATATCTAGGCGTGCTTTTAGCCCTTCAATGGAGTCCTGGGAGATCATGGTATCGATTTTAACTGATGGTGCCTTCATCTGTAGTAAAGAAAGTAGCGATCATAGCGTTGCTTTTTAAACTATATTTTGATTTATGCATGTTTTGAACACTTTTATGCTATCATTCGCGTCCAAAAATTTTAACAGAAAGTGGGTGATGTGAATGCCTGGTATTATTTTACGCCAAGACGATAATTTTGATGCTTCATACCGTCGTTTCAAAAAGCAGACTGACCGTAACCTCGTGGTTACCGAAGCTCGTGCTCGCCGTTTCCATGAGACGGAAACTGAAAAACGCAAAAAGCAAAAGATTAGCGCTCGTAAAAAGATGCTTAAACGTCTCTATATGATGAGACGTTACGAATCACGTCTGTAACAGAGAGCCTTCGGGCTTTTTGTTCGCTATACTAAGACCGCTATACCCTTCATCGACAAAAGACCTCCCAAAATAGACTCAGATATATTTTCTTAACAACATCATCTTGCTATAATCCCGCATTATTTACGCAAGGATAGAGATGCAATTTTCTGCACCATTAAAGAGTAATTCTACACGTATTATGCTGCTGGGATCGGGTGAACTCGGTAAAGAGGTAGCTATTGAAGCCCATCGTCTCGGTATCGAAGTGATAGCCGTAGACCGCTATGAAGGTGCTCCGGCTCAGCAGGTCGCCCATCGTGCGCATGTCGTAAACATGCAAGACACGGAGGCGGTTCTGGAGATCATTCGTCATGAGAAACCTGACTACATCCTCCCTGAGATCGAAGCGATCAGTATCGATGCACTGTTCAAGGCTGAAGCAGAGGGTTTTCATGTCATCCCCAATGCCGATGCGGTCAACAAGACGATGAACCGTAAGAACATCCGTCAGTTCGCTGCTGAAGAACTGGGTCTGAAGACCGGCCCTTACAAATTTGTGAAGACACGTGAAGAGATGGAGCTTGCAGCAGCTGAGATGGGTTATCCGTGTGTGGTCAAACCGGTGATGAGCTCATCTGGTCACGGACAGAGCGTGATGCGTAGTGAAGCCGATCTTGACAACTCATGGGAGATAGCTAAAGAAGCACGCGGCGATGCAAGTGAGCTGATCGTAGAAGCATTCGTCAATTTTGATTATGAGATCACGATGCTTACGGCGCGTAATGGAAAAGAGACGGTCTTTTGTGAGCCGATAGGTCACATCCAGCGTGATGGTGACTATGTCTTTAGCTGGCAGCCGATGCAGATGAGCGAAGTCGCCAAACAGAAGTCTGAGGATATCGCCAAACGTATCACCGATGGTCTTGGCGGTCGGGGTCTGTTTGGAGTGGAACTCTTTATCGCCGGTGATGAGGTCTATTTCTCAGAAGTGAGTCCGCGTCCACACGATACCGGAATGGTAACACTGATAACGCAGAGCCAGAGTGAGTTTGCCCTGCATCTTCGCGCTGTCCTTGGTCTGCCGCTTGGTTTTACCTTCTATGGTGATGGAGCATCCGCTGCGTTTAAGTCTGAGCAAGAGTCATTTGCTCCGGTAGTCGAGGTAGATGAGTCCCTTTTTAGTGATAACAGTTTTGTACGAGTCTTCAGTAAACCGGAATCACATGTAGGCCGACGTCTGGCGGTAGCCCTTGTCTTTGATGAGGTCGATGCAGCGATGAAGCAGGCAGAAGCACTTATCAGCAAGATAAAGGACGCGTGATGAAGATAGTCATACTCGATGCATTGACATTTGGAGAGACCTCCCTTGAAGCTTTTGAAGAGTTGGGTGAGCTGAAGGTCTATCAGACCACTACGGCAGATGAGACACAGGAGCGTATTGCTGATGCTGATGTCATCGTCTCTAATAAAGTAGTCATCACCGATAGTATGATGGCGGAGAGTCCATCTCTAAAGCTTATTTGTGTGGCTGCTACAGGGATGAACAACGTAGACCTTGAGGCAGCTTTCACACGTGGTATCGCGGTGAAGAACGTTGCGGGCTATTCGACAGATTCGGTCATCCAGCATACCTTCTCGATGCTTTTCTACCTGATGGGACATTCGCGCTACTATGATGAGTATGTCAAGTCTGGTGATTGGCAGCAAAGCCCGGTCTTTACCAATGTGACCAAACCGTTCTTTGAGATCAAAGGTAAGAAGTGGGGTATCATCGGTCTGGGCGAGATCGGTAGAGGCGTAGCGAATATCGCGACAGGCTTTGGCGCAGAGGTGAGTTACTACTCGACTTCGGGAGCCAATGAGAACCCGGACTATAAGCGAGTGACACTGAGCCAGTTGATAGAAGAGAGCGACATCGTCTCTATCCATGCACCATTGAACGCACAGACACAAGACCTGATCGCTCATTCTGAACTGTTACAGCTTAAAGATGGAGCCATCTTACTGAACCTTGGACGTGGTGGTATCGTCAGTGAAGAGGCGCTTTCTGTCATCATCGATGCCAAACCCATCTATGTGGGTCTGGATGTACTGACAAAAGAGCCTATGAGTGATCCTCATCCACTGATGAACATCACAAACAGTGAACGTCTCTACGTCACACCACATATTGCCTGGACTTCAGTCGAGGCACGCGATAAGCTGATCGCCATGGTCATCGAGAACATCCGCACTTTTATGGATGAGTGAGAGTTACGGGCCAATCGGTCTGTTTCTCTCCGCGTTTTTAGCTGCTACCCTTTTACCTTTTAGTTCTGAAGCCGCACTTGTCGCGGCACTTCTCTCCGGGATGGACCAGACCACAGCCCTTATCGCCGCCTCTTTGGGAAACATACTGGCTATCACCGTTAATTTTGCTCTTGGCTTCTGGTTGAGTGACTGGGCAAGAGATAAGGTAGAAGGTTCTAAAAGTGGCAGGAGAGCACTCTTGATGAGTGAGCGATACGGCTACTGGGCTCTACTGCTGACGCCACTGCCGATCATTGGCGATCCTGTCACGTTGGCAGCAGGTCTGCTTCGGTTAAACCTATTCTGGTTCCTGGTTATCGCCGGAACACTCCGCATCTTACGTTACTGGATGATCACGCTTGCTCTCTAAAGAAAAAGATAGGTATCTGTGAAGCGTTCTTAGTGGAGACCGGTATTAGCCAAAAAGGCGGGAGAAGAAGCTTTTTCCTTCGGCTTTTTTTACCATACGCACGAGGCGATCTACCGAAGCGGCACCAAGCTCGTAATCTTTTATCATCTTATCTTTTCCGATGCTCACACAAAATGGTACGGAGCGTATCTCATACTTCTGCGCAAGCTTAGGATTCTGTGTGACATCGACTTTAGCGATCATCGCACTATCTTTAAAGACATTGTCGAGATGGGGTAGTTGAACGAGAAGTTCCTGACAGGGACCACAGGTCGGAGAGTAAAAGTCAATGAAGATCGGGCCGTCAAAAGACTCTACATGGGTTGAATAGTTATTATCATCGAGATCTACTAGCATCGGTCTGTTCTCTTTTTAAGGCAGGAGGGAAGTATTTGGGGCGACTGCGATGTAAAGCATAGATACGAGCACCTGAATGACGAGAAAGTTCAATAAGAAGTCAGTCATCTTTTGACTGCCTAATAAGTTCAAAAAAGAGTCATCCATCACCATACCCTCCGTTAAGATATTGACTGATTATAGCATATTAAAGAGGGTATGGACTTGAGCTAAGTACAGTATCTTTTGAGGCTAAAGTGGATGCCTTAGCCAAGCTAAGACCTAAAATGTCGAGATGATCTCTACTGCGAGAAAGACGATGCCCAAGAAGAGCAGGGATGTGATCATGACAAGGGCGGTGACATCTTTGGGGCGACAGTTGTAGATGGAGGCAAGGTTCACATTCGCAACGGCTAATGGCATGATAAGTTCGAGAAAGACGATGCCTTTAGCCATGCTACTCATCGGCATGAAATAGAGTACTATCAATGCTATCAGAGGAAGTAGAAGAAACTTCACCCCTACGACCCAGCCTATGAGCAGTCGACTGATGCTCTGGATCTTGACGCTGTAGAGATAGATACCAAAGAGTAAAAGCTGCATGACCATCGATGCATAAGCCCCCATCTGTAGGGTCTTGTCGAGGATGGGACCAGGTGTATAGCCATTTAGGTTCAAACTGATAGCTATCAACGCTGCCCAAAGGATGGGCAGTTTGAGGATGTTCATCAGGGAGTCTTTGACACTGAAACTGCCGCGTGAATAGAAGTAGACTCCGATGGTATAGACGATAAAGACGTTGACAAGGTTGACGATGGTCGTGTAGGGGATGGACTCCTCGCCAAAGATCGCGATACCCAAGGGGATACCAAGGTTTCCAGTGTTTCCTATCAAGGCTGCGACCGTGGCGATAGAGCGCTCTTTTTGCTCTTTGAAAAGTATCTTGATAAGTAAGTAGGTCAGTCCGAGAGCTAAGATGACGACGATAAGGTAGACGGCTGGAGCAAGCAATAGAGTCGAGTCGATAGGTCGTTTAAGCAGTCCCCAGAATGTGAGAAAGATCTGGAGAAAATAGACGGAAAGAATGGTGATGGTCTTATCATCTATCTTCTCTTTAAAGCTCATCTTGGCGATGAAACCGACAGCGATAAAGAGGTAGATACCCAAGACAGAAAGAAATACAGAACTCATGATACGTTATTGTAGCCTTGAAACCTTATGCCTTAGAGACTAGATCCTGTTATTAGCCAGCTCTAACAGCCGCTGGGGTACAATCCCAATAATTATTGTTTCAAGGAGTGACATGACTGATGTTCTCATCATAGGTGCGGGTGGCGCCGGACTGGTCGCAGCACTTTCAGCAAGAGAGGCTGGTGCGACAGTACGGGTAGTGAACAAGAGTTATCCGACACGTTCTCAGACTTCTATGGCACAGGGAGGCATCAACGCCGCTCTGGCTAACAGTGGTGAGGATAGTGTGCAGCTGCATATCGAAGACACCATCAAAGCGGGGCAGGGCCTGGCATCCGAATCAGCCATAGAGTCGCTGTGTCGTGAAGGGGTCCATGCAGTCGAGTGGCTTGATCGCATAGGTGTTCCTTTTAGCCGTAATGAAAAAGGTGAGATCGCCCAGCGTCGTCTTGGTGGCGCCTCAGCAGAGCGGGCCTGTCACGCGCAAGACTATACGGGTCTAAAAGTACTCCATACCCTTTACGATCAATGTAACGCGATGGGTATCGAGTTTGTCAACGAGCGATTTTTGCTTAATTACATCATCGATGAGGATGAGGCGGGAGATCGCAGTGCCAGCGGTGCGACAGTGTTGGACCTTAGAAGTGGTGAAGTCGAGGAGTATCGGGCAAAGAGTGTCATCGTCGCCACAGGCGGTTACAGCCGTATCTACGATAAGCACTCTACGAACTCTATTGGTACGACTGGAGATGGGTTAGCAGCAGCTGTCCGAGCTGGAGCAAGACTTTCAGATATGGAGTTTGTCCAGTTTCATCCTACTGCGTTAAAAGGTTCAGCGATCTTGATCTCCGAGAGTGCCAGAGGGGCTGGCGGTCATCTTCTAAATGCTCAAAAAGAGCGTTTTACGGATGAACTTGCTGCGCGTGATGTCGTTGCCCGGGCGATCTTGGAAGAGATCGAGACGAGCGGAGAGGTCTTTCTCGATATCCGTCATCTTGGCGAAGCGTTCATCGACGAAGAGCTGCCTCAGGAACGAAAGCTTGCCATACTCTATGAGGGGATAGACCCGGTGCATGAGCTTATCCCTATCCGGCCTGTTGCGCACTACACGATGGGTGGTATCGAAGTCGATGCCGAGTCAGAGACAGCCATCAAAGGACTTTATGCGGCAGGTGAGTGTGCTAACCATAATGTCCATGGTGCGAACCGACTGGGTGGAAACTCACTACTGGAACTTATTGTCTTTGGTAAGCAGGCAGGTAAGAATGCCGCACATGCGGCAGAGCGGATCACTAACGAGGTCTCGTCTAACGATCAGTTAGCGAAAGACCAGAACTTCATTCGTGGGGTGATGTACTTTACCAATCAGATCGATTTCTATGAGAAGCGCGAGTTCATGGGAAACATCTTCTATAACAACGCTGGTATGGTAAGAGACGATATGGGCATGAAAGCCGTTCTTGGTGCGGTACGTCAGATGCAAAAAGAGCTGCGCTTCATGGGTCCGAAAGATAAGTCAAAGCGTTATAACACCAATCTTACGGAGTTCATAGAGTTTGGGAACATGGTCGAACTCTCCGAGATCGTCTTGGTGAGTGCGATCAGTCGAAACGAGAGCCGGGGGGCACATTACCGTAGTGATGCGCCGCGTCGTCTGGATGAACATTTTGGAGCGCATACGATAACGTGGCGCGAAGACGGCGTTTTATGTGCCGATTTTATAGCTTAGCAGGAGTAGTAGATGAAAATAACTATCAAACGCTATAGCAGTGAACCTGAGATCAGAGAAGAGTTTGTCGATTACCAAGTTGAGATGGTCGATGTGCCATTGACGATGGTGCTCAACGAGATAAAGACAAAACAGGACTCCTCCCTGACATACGCTTCAGGCTGTAGAAGTTCCATCTGCGGCAGTTGTGCGGTACGGGTCAATGGTACTGAAGTACTGGCATGCGCCCATAAGCCAAAAGATGGCGATGTCGTCGAGCCGATAAGAAACATGCCTGTCATCCGTGACCTGATCGTCGACAATGACAAAGCGATGGAGTTCAACAGCATAGCCCGGGCGTGGAGCAGTCATAACAGTGATAACATCCCTGTTACTCCTGAAGAGGAGAAGGTCAATGAGGTGCAGAGTGATTGCATCCTCTGCGGAGCCTGTTACAGTGCCTGCCCGGTCTACGCGGTCAATGGTGAGTTCATCGGTCCATTCGCTTTGACACGAAGTTGGCGATATGTGAGTGATGTCCGTGAGCAGGGAAGTAAAGAGAAGATCGAAGCCATCCAGAGCAATGGCATCTGGGACTGTACGCTCTGTAATGAATGTGTCCCGGTCTGTCCACAGGGCATAGCACCAAAACAGGATATCCAGATGCTTAGAAGTAAAAGCGGTATTCTCGGTTTTATGGACCCAAACTTTGGCAGTAGTTTTGGCGGAGGCGGTCTAGATTTTGGTGCACCGGTGTTTTGATGCCTCAGGCATCTGAACCTTCCTCTCTTGACTAGATCTCCACACTTACTGTAGTCCTCTCCCTCTCACAACACTCGATGTTATTTTTCCAAGATAAAGTTCAACTATAATTGCGCACGAAGATCTAGCATATATTATGGATGTGATGATGACCACTTTAGTGGGTCATATCTGACTAAACGTAACAATGACAAAGAGGAAAAAGATGAGGATCATATCGATCTTTTTAAGACTATTTATCACAAGCACATTTTTCATGGCCGCTAATACTATAGCTGCCGAGACACAAAAATACTCTCAAGAACAGCTCGACCAGATGTTGGCACCTATCGCACTCTATCCGGATGCGCTGCTTTCACAGGTGTTGATGGCGTCGACTTATCCTGATCAGGTGGCAAACGCTGCGAAGTGGTCTAAAGAGAACACGGAAGTCAAAGGCGATGCAGCGGTAAAAGCAGTTCAAGATAAAGGGTGGGATGCCAGTGTCGCATCACTAGCCGCCTTTCCCGAAGTACTTGGCATGATGGAAGAGAAACCAGAGTGGACCAAGTCTTTGGGTGATGCCTTTTTGGCTGAACCGGACGCCGTGATGGATACCGCGCAGGAGCTTCGAAAAAAAGCCAAAGATGCAGGCAACCTAAAAGACACTAAAGAGCAAAAGATCGTCGTCGAAGATGCCAATGCGACACAGGTCATACAGGTCCTTCCTACATCTACACAGACCGTCTACGTCCCTGTCTACAACCCGATGTATGTCTATGGACCATGGTGGTATCCGGCTTATCGACCTTTCTACTACTATCCGCCGTACCCGAGATATGGTTTTGCGGTGGGCATGACCACGGGCATTGGTTTTGGAGTGGGCATAGCTGTCACGAACTCTCTGTGGGGACGTCCGAACTGGCATAACCATGATATCAATATCAATGTCAACAAGTACAACAATATCAATGTCAACAACAAGATAGATGCTAATAAAGCGAATTGGAAAGATAACGACCGTAGTAAGCGCAGTTCCACATCATCTTTAAAAGATGCGAATAAGCGTCAGGAGTTTCGTGGAAAAGAACAGCAACGGCAAAAAGCGGCAGATGCTCTCAAAGGTAAGGGGATAGACCCTTCCAGAGAGCGCGAAGCCCTAAGAGGAACAGGTGGAGATAAAGTGAGAGAGCAGGTCCAGCATGTAAATAGAAGCGAGTTCTCCAGACCACCGGCTGTCGGTTCACATACGGCAGACTCTAGAGGGCGAAGTAGTGCACTCAGCGGCATAGGAAACGGAAGGTCGTCAGGGTTGGAGTCGCAAAGAGGAAGCTATTCTCAACACAGTTTCAGCGGCGGCGGACGTGATCGCAGCGGCGGTAGAAGTCTTAGCGGTGGCGGCCGTATGAGGAGATGAGTATGACAAATACGATCTTAAAGAGAGTACTGCTCTCCTCTGTTGGTATCTTTTTTACAGCCTGTTTGACACACCAGGCTCCCGAGCCATACTTCTCGACACCTGAGAAAGCGACTAGTTCACTGATAGAGGCATTGAAAGCCAGGGACACTCAGAAGCTTGAGATGCTCTTCGGCAGCCAGTATAAGGAGCTTCTTCCTATCGATGAGCTCGATAAAAAAGATGTCGATCTCTTTATCGAGAGTTATGAAGTGTCTCATCGACTTGATTGTATAGAGCAGAAGAGCTGTATGCTTGAAGTGGGAAAGAGAGCATGGGTCTTTCCGATACCGATCGTCAGACATCATGAACAGTGGACATTTGATGTCAAAGCGGGAGCAGAGATAATCCGCTTTAGAAAGATCGGTAACAATGAACTCTCTGCCATTCAGTCTGTCTTGGCTTATTATGATGCGCAGATGGAGTATGTAAAAGATGACCATGATAACGATGGTGTGATGGAATATGCTCAGAAGATCATCAGCTCTCAGGGCAAGGAAGATGGCTTATATTATGATAGTCCGATGAGTCCTCTTGGTCATCTCTATCTTGATCATGATATGGGTAGTTATCACGGTTATCGATTTAAGATATTGATGGCTCAGGGAGAGTCTGCCCGTATGGGAAAGATGTCGTATCTCAAAGAGGCTAAGTCGACCGAAGGATTTGCCCTCATCGCCTGGCCGGACCGTTATGGACAAGATGGTGTCATGAGCTTTATCATCAATCAAGACGGCATCATCTACGAAAAAGACCTGGGAGAGAAGAGTTCACACTACGCTACAGCGATGGAGGCATTTGACCCTGATGCTTCGTGGTATAAAGTCGCGCATAAATATGCGTATCCGGATATCTAAAGAGAGCTGACAAAGAAAGCGAGCCTCATACGCTAGGTACTCGTATCGACCTTCATACAGATAAGTAAAGCCTATTCTACACACTGGCTCTACGAGCCCAGTTTTACACCTCTACAAGACTTTCATGATTAAGTTAGCATTGGTTATACTCATGTTACTACGCACTAACAGAGGAAAATATGGCTAAAGAACACTCGCTGGATATTACTGCAAAGATCAATCTACAGACCTTTAAAGACGCACTTGCTCAGGTAGACCGTGAAGTAAGTAACCGTTATGACTTTAAAGGTACCACTTATGAAGTCAGCTATAAAGAGAAAGAGAAGACACTCGTGCTTGTCGCGTCAAGCGATTATAAGCTTGATGCCCTTAAAGACATCGTCATCGCCAAACTGGTCAAGCATAACCTGAGTTCCAAAGTGCTTGAAGAGCTACGAGTCGAAGATGCCAGTGGCGGGACCCGCAAGCTGACCTATAAAGTCGTTGATTACATCGAGACAAAAGAGGCGAAGAAGATCGTTGCTGAGATCAAGAAGCTAAAACGTAAAGTAACGGCGCAGATCGAAGGTGACTCTATCCGTGTCAAAAGCAAACAGATCGATGATCTTCAGTTAGTGATAAAAGAGATACGTGCGATGGAGTGGGAAGCACCGCTGGTGTTTGAGAACATGCGATAACCGAGCTTAGGAGACCTCTGAAGGACTAGATATCCAGAGGTACCTCTTATAACGATCTGTTTGAATAGGAGCTAGATGATGGGAAAGATGACCGTAGCTGATGCCGCCAGCCATTTCAATATTTCTAAAGAGGCCATCCATAATCGGATCCGAAGAGGCACGCTTGATTGTGTCATCGAACACGGTGTCAAATATGTCCTGCTTGCCGAAGTGAACAGTGCCCCTACTGCGACCCAACAGACAGATACCCGTTATTATGACTACATCGAAAAAGAGAACGAGCGGCTCAAAGAGCGTGTCTCGGCACTTGAGAACGAGACCAAAAGTATGCGTACACAGCGTGAGGCGATGCTGATCGCGGAGCGTGATAAGATCGAGCAGATATATAAAGAGCGTGATGACCAGCTTCGCAGTGTCCTGCAGGTGGTAGCATCGAAGTTTCTGACTCAGGCGACGATGGATAGTGTCATCGAAGATGCCGTTACAGCTGAAGTGATCGAGGAGCGCAAGAGTGAAGAGGAAGATACCGTCACAGCTGAGGTGATAGAGGAGCACAAGCATGAAGAAGAGCCTACAAAAGAGGTATTTGTAGAGCGGCGTAGTGAATTAGTCCTACTCAAAGATTTCCTAAGACTCAAGGCCTACAAGAAAAAGAGACGTGAGAAGATAAAAGAGCGCTTTAAGAAGTATGCCTATGATGACAGTCGTATTGTGATGAAAGGGGATAGGATCTTTTTGAACCCTAACCATTTTGACTATAGCGACCTATTAGAATAAGGACTTCGATGGAAACGATCAGGCATTTTGTCAAAACAGAGGACATCGCCGTTGCTAAAGATGAGAGTATCGCTTCTGCCATAGAGGTGATGTATCGTAATGGAGAAGGTGTTGTCGTCATCATCGACGAAAGCCGGGTCATCGGTATCTTGACCGAACGTGATGTAGTGAGACTTCTTGAAGAGAACGTCTATCTTAAACAGCCAGTCCAGGAGATCGCTAAAAAGAAGATCGTCGGTATCAGGCCAGACCGATCTATCGAGTATGCCTTACACGTCCTGATCGACAACAATATCAGACGGTTGGTGATCATTGATAAAGACAATGCCTTTGTCGGGATCGTCACTCAGGAGATGATCATCAGTCTGCTTGAGGATGAACACTACAGAGTCAATCTGAAAGTATCTCAGGTCATCTCCGCTACGGCGGAACGTATTGTGACACTTCCGCTGGAGAGTACGCTTAAAGACGCCGTCTCTCATATGCACGACAAACAGATCGGGTCTGTACTTATCGCCGATGCAGATGAGATAGCCGGTATCATCACTGAACGTGATATGGTCCGTATTGTCAGCCAGAAGATGCCGCTGGAGAGTGCGATCTCTGAGGTGATGAGTAAGCCGGTGATAGCCGTGAGTGTCGATGACTCAGTCCAAGCCATCGTAGATATGATGAGACTTAGACACATCAGACGGGTCCTGGTCACGAATGTAAACGGGGCTCCGGTCGGTGTTATCGGGATACGAGACATCATCAAAAACATCAAAGGAAACTACGGCCTGCTGATCGAAAGTAAACTCAGACATACAAAGCGGGCATTTGATGTCATCGATGAGGTCATCCTTGAACTGTACCGTGATGATAAGAGTGATCTTATTCAGTGGGGAAACAGAGCAGCAGTAGAGGCCTTTGGCAGTAGTATCATCGATAGAGCTATCACTAATCTGATCGATATCTTCATCTGGTCAGATATCGTACATAAGCTTGAGAGAGATGGTAAGATCAACGACTATAAAGTGACTATGGCAAAAGAGGAGTATCTGCTCTCTTGTACTCTCTATAACAGGCATCAGCGATCATTCATCATGATCTTTAAGAACGTGACTGTGTATGAGCAGCGTCTTCGTTATGAGAAGGAGCTTCGTCTTGAGCAGGAGCGCACTTTGCAGGTCCTGCAAAATGCGATCGACCAGCAGCAGAACATCGTCATGGTGACAAACGGAGTATCTATCTATCGGGCTAACAAAGCACTCTATAAGTTCTTTAATGTCGAATCACTTGCAGTGTTTCAGAAAAAGTACCGTTGTGTCTGTGACTTCTTTATTAGCCATGATGACTATTTTCATCTGGGAAAGCTGGCAGAGGGTGAATTGTGGCTGGAGCGCCTCTCAGAGCAGGATGAACAGACCCTGGTCTCCATGATGGATTATGCCTCTGGTGAACCGAGAGTCTTCTCTGTCAAGGTCAATAAGCTTGAAAGTGGAAGCGAGTTCTATGTCGCGACTTTCTCTGACGTGACAGATCTGCAGATGATATCTCAGGAGAACTATTATAAAGCTACACATGATGCCTTGACCGGTGTCTATAATCGAGTCTTTTTTATGGATAGTATCGTAGAAAAGATCGCTTTGGCATCAAGGTACGATTCGTCACTTTCCTTGATCTTATTTGATATAGACCATTTCAAGGCAGTAAATGACACTTATGGTCATCTCGTCGGTGACGAGGTCCTGATCAAGCTGGCAGGCAGAGTGAAAAGCTCACTGCGACGTAGTGACAAGTTAGCTAGATGGGGTGGTGAGGAGTTTGTGATCTTACTTCCGAACACGGGCATAGAACAGGCCTTGTCGATAGCGGAGAACCTTCGTCAGGAGATAGAGGATATCATCTATTCAAGACTTGAACGGGTGACTTCAAGTTTCGGTGTCGTCGAACTTATGTCCGGCGAGAACGAAGACCATCTGATGAAGCGTGCGGATGATGCGCTCTATAAGGCAAAAGATAGTGGAAGGAACTGCGTACGGGCAGGTTAACGGTGCCTTCGCCTAGGTGTCTCTTTCCGCTCACCCTGTCGCTTTTCCTGATTTAATTTTCTAAAACAGCTCTGACAAATGGCGTAAGAGGAGTTGAGCGGAAGTGCTTTACTACACTGTCTGCAGCGTGGGACAAAATTACTTCGTTGTAGAGATGCTTCGATATAACGGTTTAAGACTACACGGTTCTGGCGTGCTTTTTCGGCGTCGATGAAGTAGTCACCAAAACGATAACTCAGCCAGAGATAAAGAGAGATCTCCTTGACTCTGTCCTCCGCATGAAGCAGGTCCTCCATAGTGGCGGCATACTCTCCCAGATGTGAGGGTGGTATGTAAGCAACAGGTCTATGTTGCTCCAGAGCATTGATATAACGCTCGAACTCACTGACGATATAGGGCGAAGAGAGGGTGAGTGGCGCGCAGGAGAGATGGTACTTACTGGGGAGATCAAGCTCGTGTTGGTCGATGATCTCGGCAGCCTCTGTCATACCCTCAAGATTGGTCGCGCGAAAAGGTCCGTCAAACTGCATGTTCTTGACGAAGAAGCGAAGGACCTCAGAGAGTGACTGCTCTTCAAGGATGGAGCTGACAAGCTTTATATGTTCGAGATTGGCACTGACGTTGAAGGGGATCGCGATCGTCTGTGCTGGTTTTTGATACTGCTTATGTAGCAGTTGGAGTACATCGGGTTTTAGTGCACCGACGTAGCCATGTTCACTTAGACCAAATCGACCGGCACGTCCGGAGATCTGCTGCACCTCTGAGGGTGTAAGTGGACGCTGTCTTTCACCATCAAACTTCTCACCCTTGGCAAACAAGATAGTCTGGATAGGGAGGTTCAGTCCCATGGCGATAGCATCGGTGGCGACAAGGACCTCTGTCTCTCCGGTGCGAAAACGACGGGCCTCTTCACGGCGTACTTCCGGCGAGAGGTTCCCGTAGATCACACTGACCTTATAGTATCGGGCAAGCTGCTGTTTTAAACGAAGTACCTCTTTACGAGAGAAAGCGATAAGTGCTGTACCGGGCTTGATATCGGCGATCGGCGTTGCAGCATGCATCAGGTCCAGTGGGGTCTTACGTTCAAATTCGATGATCTCAAGGGGTTCGTTGAGATACTCGGCAAGGGCCATGACTGCTTTTTTAGCATTGGAAGAGCCAGTCATGATCACGGTCTTTGCCGGGGCACCGATGATGGCATTGGCCCAGGCCCATCCCCGGTCTCTGTCCCCTATCATCTGCACTTCATCGATGACACAGACATCTACATCGACTTCAAAGTTCAGCATCTCAATAGTGGAGCTGATATGGGTGGCATCCTCATCAAGTATCTGCTCTTCACCCGTGATGAGGGACGCGCTGATCCCACTCTCTTGAAGCTCCTCATATCCTTCAAGAGCAAGCAGTCGCAGTGGTGCGAGGTAGTAACCGGTATCGGCTTTTTGTAGATGCTTCATCGCGGTATAGGTCTTGCCGCTGTTGGTAGGTCCGGTGTGAAAGATCAGGCGGCGGTGCATCTCTCTGGCAAGTGGGAAGAGGTTTTTGAAGTCTCGGATGGTGCGTCCAAGAAGTTCGTGCTGCTGTCGTCTTAAGAGTGCACTCTGGATATTCTGATTGAAATGGAAGAGGACTCTTCTAGACATCTTCGCCGTGATATGTAGTACTTTCCCCGGTAGTGGCAGCAGCTCATCATAGATCATCTCATAAAGAGTCGCATCATCAAGTCTCAACATCTTTGCCTGCTCAGAGCAGTCGTCAACGAGCTGTTCAAGTTCAGTGATGAAGCTCTCTTCCTGCTCCTTTCTTGCCGTATCAAGCTGCTGTGAAAGCGCTAACTGCTCTCCTCTCCAAATGCTCTTTAGTGTTGCTTCTTTATTAAGAAGGATGTGCGTCGTATAGGGTAAGATCCCGTTATGGTGAGGGGCGGAGAACTCGGTATGGATGCCGAGGACTATCTCATCATCACTCTGCTGAAGATCATCGATCTCTAGCATGCTTTCGAGCGTCTTTTTTAGCAGTGCGTCATTCAAGGCTGGATGGGTGATGGCCTCTTTGGGGGAAGCTGAACGAAGTGCAGCAAGGATCTGTTGTCCTGATAGATAGGGGTGCCCCTTCTCTAGTGACTGTAAGAAGTCATCGATCTGCTGCTGTTTATTGTCTGCCTGCTCTTTTTTCAAGTTACTTAGTTCAGTGAAGAGTGTGTCGTTATCGGTCTCACTAAGATGTTCATAGGTGAAGCTGACCGTGTGGACAGGTACGATCTTCTTAAAGTTCTCACCAGAGAGCGCGTAGTGCGCTGCGTAGTTGAAGACAAAACGGTCCTCAAGATCGAATTTACCCTCCAGACGTCTTTCAAGATCTTCTCTCTTCTTCTCAAAACGAAGGTGCGAGAGTTTATGGTCAAGTCTGCTTCTGTTGATCTTTCTGGTCCGGACATCAGCAAAAGCAGCGATGAGTTGTTGCTGCTCTTTGGGCGTGACATCCATCTCTTCGAGTATCTCATCTATCTTGTCACTTTTTTCGACAGCAGCACTCTCTGCAAGGCTCATCGTATTACGATAGACCTTGTTCTGGAGCTTGAAGAAGTCGACGATGATCTGCCGGATCTGCACATCAGCATCTGACCATAGTCGGCGGAAAAGACGGACAAGGTCTGCCTTATCCATACTGTCTGGGATGATGCCTAAGACTTGAGTCAACTCTATAAGTAGCTCTGTCTCGACAAGTTCGATGCCCTCATCAAAACCCACTTCATCAAAGATGTGTCGGATAGCAGTATTGAGTCTGGTGAGCTTCTTTTTCTGTTTGTTAGCCATGGCTGCAATGGTAACTAAATGTATGTTAATAATGATGCGGTTAAGCTGATGATCTCAGTTAGAGACTTTGGCTCTTTAGCTATAGTTTCGTAAAAAATAGGAGCTGAGATGGAAGCATTTCCCGATGAGTGGACACAGAAAGAGTTTCTGCATGAGAGAGCACGCCTTGAGAATGAAGGGGTGAAAGTCTTGCTTATCGATACCATTTTGGCACCTATCGAGCGGGTGGAGACGGTACTTTACAACCCTTTTGAACTCAATAAGGAGCCTGAAAGTTCCGTTTTCGTCTTCTACTGCGACACAGGTAAGGAGACAAAAGAGCGTTTGGGGCACTACCGTAAGAAGTTCCCAGATCATCACTGTCTCTCTCTACGGGGAGGTCGGGGTTACTGGCGAAAATATATGGGATTGGAGGATGATGGACGTGCCCCTGCATGCTCGATCTGAAGAGTTTATGCTCTGTCTGGAACAGAAGCGTTATTTTGATGCCCATGAAGCGCTTGAGACCCTCTGGTTCCCCCGTCGTTTTGAGAAGAGCAGTGAGGTCTATCTACTTAGGGGACTGATCAATGCGGCGGTATCTTTTGAGCTCTCAAGACGTGGTCGTAAGGAAGCCTCTGCGCGTGTCTGGAAGAACTACCTGAAGTACCGTCCGCTGATCGAAGAGATAGTATCTGGTGAGCGAGATCATTTCAATAAGATGATCGTAGAGATAGAAAAAATCAGGGCGCATGGTGTATGACCCGTTATTATTTGCTATAATTACGCGAAAAAAAACTGGGATGTGAATGCGATCGATCTTAATACTAGCTTTATTAAACACCTATATGCTTTTTGCAGTACAGACTACTGAGACGACATCGACAAAGTCCACTTCTACCGATGTGCAAAATAGTGAGAAGAGAATAGACCTCAAAGATGGGGTCCTGGTCGCTGCTATTGATCAGCCTGTTGTCGTCAAAGACAACTCGGGGTTGTCTGATCAGGAAGTAAGAGAGATAGCAGAAGCAGCAGATATGAATGCGACTGCAAAAGCTGTCGCAGAGATGGCGGAGTCTATTACCGAGTCGATCGAGAACAATGAGAGTGTCAGCCAGAAAGCCAAACAGGCAGTCTGGGAGACGATGTCACCGACTCCTGATGGTCATGACTGGGTACAGACTACGTCGGGTGAATGGTTTAAGGGTGAGATCAAAGCCCTTTATGATGAGGAATTGGAGTTTGACAGTGATGAGATAGGCGACTACTCTTTTAAGTATAAAGACATCACCCAGATCAAGAGTTTTAATGTCCTAAACGTCAACATAGAAGGCTTGGCATCTTTTGCCGGGATCATTCGTATGAAGGATGACAATATCACCATCATCCAGGGTGATGGGAAGTATGAGTTCACGCGTGAGCAGGTCGTCTCTGCTGCCCCTAAGAAAGATCATGAACGTGAGAAGTGGTCTGGAAAGGCGACACTTAGTCTGGATATGCGTAAAGGGAACAAAGACACATTCGATTACACTGCTAAAGTGACAGCAAGGCGTCGTACAGCAGATACCCGCCTGCGTCTGGACTATCTAGGCAGGATCTCAGCAGTCGAAGGGACAGAGTCAGCCAATGACCACCGTATCAATGAGAACTATAATGTCTATCTGTTTCGTGATGTCTTTTGGAACGCCATCTTCTCTGAGTACTATGAAGACAAGTTTAAGAACATAGAGAACCAATACACCGTTGGTTCTGGTCTTGGGCATACTGTCATAGATACTCCGGAGATGGAGTGGGAGGTCTCGGGAGGACCGGCGATCATATACACCCGCTATCTGACTGTTACGGAGGGAGCGGCCAGTACAGAGATGTCACCGGCATTGGAGTTTAATACCAACCTTGAGTTGGAACTGACAAAGATAACTGATCTCGAAGTCGGTTATAAACTGACCTATACGGATGATCCTGCCGGTAGATATAAACATCACATGGTCATCACTCTGGAAAATGAGCTTACTAGCTGGCTTGACCTTGATCTTACGACCGTGTGGGACTACATCAAAAAACCAACAACGGACTCAGACGGTATCACTCCAGAGAAGAGTGACTTTCAATTCCTTGTGGGTCTTGGCGTAGATTTTTAAGAGATATCTATCTCGTTAGATATACTTTCCTCGTTCCTAAATTTTATTTGGTAATGAATATCACGATCTATTATACATGATGATCATAGACCCTAAAGTCAGATAGACTGGCTGCACGGGGTCAAAGCTTCACTTTATCGCTTCGCTCCGAAAGATGAATCATCCTCGTATGTAAAAAAATTTCTAAAATAACAGCCTATACTATAGATGTGGAGTTCGTTAGAAGTAATATATTGGTTGTCTCGCTTGTCATGGTGAAGTATGCAGTCTCCCACGGGGACCGTGGGAACGAGGGATAGGCTAAGTCAAGGGTATTGTAGATGCCCTTATATTCTCTCCGCCCGTTTTAGTGAGACGAATGAGGCAAAGGCGATGATAGCTGCACTTAGGAAGAGCTGCTCGGGCCACCACTCATAGATATATCCTGAACTTATTGCTCCTAAAAAACCTCCAAGCCCATAAGAGATCCCGAAGAAGAACTGTTGTGCCAGTCTTTGCTCTGAGTAGAGTGTGAACAGGTAGCTGATCGCTGCTGAGTGAAACAGCGCAAAGCTAAGTGCATGCAGACTCTGTGAGAAGAAGAGTACGCCCATATCGTCGGGGAAAAGCCAGATGAGCATCCAGCGAAAAGTAGTCACGGCGGTGGTCACCTGTAAAACGGTGAGCAGGTTCTTTTTAAGTAGAGGTCCTTGAAAATAGAGCATCAAGATCTCGACTACGACACCAAATGACCAGAGATAGATAGTCATATCTAACGATACCCCGTGGGCAGTCTCATAGATGGTAAAGAAGTTATAGAAGGGGCCGAAACTTACCTGCATCAGACCCAGTCCAAGCCAGAGTGGCCAGTGGGCAAGGATCTGCAGTGGAGCACCCTCTTGTGGTCTGGCTGGCTTTGCTGGCTGGTGGTGATCATACCTAGCGATCATAAAACCGAATATCGCGGTAAGGATGGTCGTGCTGGCAAGGTATCCGATAGCTGTCTCAGGTGAATCCATGAATTTGACCAGGACCAGTGCCACAGCGATAAAACCGATGGAGCCAAAGAGGCGGATCTTTCCATAACGCTCTTTGCCTATCTCTAAGAGGGCGATCACCTCGATGTAGGGCAAGATGAGACTTAGTCCAATACCAAGTCCT
This sequence comes from Sulfurimonadaceae bacterium, assembly GCA_016744575.1. Taxonomy (GTDB): domain Bacteria; phylum Campylobacterota; class Campylobacteria; order Campylobacterales; family Sulfurimonadaceae; genus BB26. Next base: position 38,278 of record JADGEC010000019.1, read on the forward strand.
ACATTGACTAAGAGCAGAGCACTAAAGGTGTGCAGGGCAGGGAAAAAGGCGAGGGAACTGATGACCATCAGTGCCAGGGCCATATTAAAGATAGTCCGATTTAGTTGTAATCCCCTGGTAAAAGCAAAGGGTACGATAAAACGGACCAGCGGGGCAGCAGCAAAGATGATACCGATCTCAGATGGTTGAAAACCCACCATCGACAGTACTTTTGGCATAAAGATGATGTAGACCGCTATGACCGCAAAATAGAAGAAGTAGAACGCAGCTATTAAAAAGGCAAGCACCAATAGTTACTCGTAGATCACAGCGGTATTGCTGATAAGATCATGTAACGTGCGTTTGTCTTTTCGAAAAAGTCCTATGAAAAAGCCGATCAAGGTGATGGCAGAGAAGAGGTAACCGATGAAACGGATGATAAGCTGTAACCATGAGGCACGTTCAAAAGTCTTGGCATCGACGACTTTGATACGGGCTATCTTTTTTCCTGGTGTCTGACCGCTGGTCTTCCAGAAGATGACATAGACAGTCATAGAGAGCACTATCTGTAAGATCGATGATGTCGGGTCTGGAGCATTGGTAAGTGCTGCCTCGTTTTGCATCAGGACATCTAAGCCGTCGGCACTCTTCATCGTATTGTCATAACCGAACACCATCATCAGAAGCAGACTTATGGGCATGCCGATCATAAACACATCGGTGATAAAACCAAGGAACCGGGACCAGAAGCCCGCATAGTACACTTTGGGCTGCTCTTCGCTTTTTTGGGCTGCAGCACCGCCCTTTTTTATCTCTCTCCATCGCATGGGCGAATTATACCAGATAGTAGGCGCTGCAAAGGTATCTATCTACTCTGAGTCATACGTAAGTCTTGCCGCGTTTACCTACTATCTAGGACCTGT
>JADGEC010000141.1 GCA_016744575.1 Sulfurimonadaceae bacterium
CACTTCTCATTTTTCAATCAATCTCAAGCTGCCGAGCGTAACTTTCATATGTTTTGCGTGGCGTTGAAGCCGTTGCTAGAGTCGGATCAGAGTGCTCTAGATGAGTTAGATGAGATCAGAGACAGCTTTCCCAAGATCATGCAAAAACAGATGGAGAAGATGTGGGCTGACAAGCTTGGACTAAAGACCTATGATTCGGCATTGTTCAAAGAACTCATAATGCTTATGATAGAGACCTCTGTTGATTATACGATCTTCTTTCGCGAACTCTCCACGATACCTGAAGAAATAAGCCCACTCATAAAAAGCTTTTACGATGACTCGTCTTATGATGAAAAGATCCTAAAAAGCTGGTCAGGATGGCTAGAAAGATGGAGATCACTCATCCAGCATTCCAACCCAGTCGACATCAATGCCACTTCGCCCGAATCCTCAAAAAAGCTTTCAGACCAGATGAAAGACATCAACCCAAAATATACATTGCGAGAGTGGTTGCTTGTCCCTGCCTATCAACAAGCCACCAATGGAGACTATACACTTATAAAAGAGTTGCAAAAAATCATGACAGACCCATATGCTGAGCAGTCAATAGAGATAGACGAGAAATACTACAGAAAAAAACCCTCTGAGCTCTTTGATATCGCTGGCATATCCCATGTCAGCTGTTCATCGTGATCTTCGATACATCTTTAAGGGCAACTCTATTAACCCTGTATATCATCAGAGGACAAAGAAGGTGTGAGATTTTGCTTTAAGGTCTTGTAGGACTACCCGTAGGTAATTCAAAAGAGTTTAGAGCAGAAGCTTGCGCCTTATTTGTCCTCCCGAAGGGCGTTTCATACAACATCGTGAGTCTGCGTTAGACTCTTGCCACCGTAACCAGTTACGCTAACAAGAACCTGCCTTGATCACAAAGTCGTATGAAACGCTGATGATGTACAGGGTTATAAGAGATGCCCTTAAGTCAGTCTAGATCACAAGCACCGTACTTCCTCGTTCCCAAGTGAACTTGGGAACGAGGAAGATAAACGCAATACTCGACATCAGATCTACAAAATACATATGTAGACTATGAAAACGACAAGAAAGGCTCGACTATGAATAGCATCGTCCTTGAATCGATGTCATGATACTGTTTCTTGGTAGCATCTCGTTCTATCATCAGATAAAAAATGGGGTAAAAAAAGGTCAGGTCTGTACACCGGGCAAGGCATGTTGTAAAAGAGAGTCAGATATAGATTGGAGCAGCATCTAATACTCATTGGGGTATGACGGTAGTCCTAAGCTGATGATCCCAACGAGACTGCAAAAACATCTTATCGGTCATCTCAGTCAATAAGAAAGAAAGCTCATCGACCGTTCTTTAGATCTATGACATCTTTTATTCTCATACAGTCTGTACACACCTGACCGCTTTCTACTTTTGAAGCACATTGTGATCTAAGCTCCAGCGCCAAGTCTATCCCAACGGCAGAGACTCCAATGAAGATCGTGATCATCGATAGTGTCAGTATTTTATGCATCTTGGTCATCCTTAGTAAATATATCTTTTCAATACATCAAGAATATAGAGCACTATGATGTGAGAATAATGGCTCTGAAAGTGAACACCATAAATAAGCAAAGCATCAAATGTGAAGATGACGTTTTTTATCATATTTTAACCGCTACAAATCCCCTTATACAGGGACTTTGCCAGCACTTCTCCTCTTGACCTATACCCTACAATATTAACACACTTAATGGTATGATTCTTAAATAATATTCTTTCAAAAAGGCAAGACCATCATGAGAAAAATACTTACTTTTATCGTCATATCCAGCGCTATACTCTTCGCGGTCCCGAGTGAAAAGAGTAGTAGTCAAAAAGATAAGAAGATCCAAGAGCAGCTTAAAAAGCAGATGGAAAAAGAGCAGAAGTATGCCAAAGAGCAGACCTTCTATCATGGTAAAGCCTATGATCTAAAATCGTTTGAGGTCGATCCAGACTCTCTTCCTGATGTACCAAGTATCAAACCTGATTATGACTTCGATATGTCTGAGGGTGTCTACTCTGATTGATCTTGTCTATAAGTAGACCGACTCCCGGGACATCTCACACTATTAAAGATCTAAAGATGATCTACCTTCTACTCATCTAGATGTACTCTTTCTTAGATCTGCTATCATCACACTGTTTTAAGACACCGACTCGCCGTATGTCATGAGAGGTCATAAGACTACCTATTGCAAATATGAGGTGCAAGATAAAACACACGCTTCTCTCACTGATAACTCACAAGTACTATCGCATCTTAATAGCGATCTTGACCAATATGGCGGGAGTCGCATTTTTATGGACATCCATCAATACCTGGGCAATGCCGCAAGAACACCTACTTGGATTTAAGACACAGGCCTTGACATGGGTATTAGGCACGATCTCAAACCTGGTCCTAGCCCTTGTCCTCTATGCGACAGAGGCAAATAAAATATCTATTTTGACAGTAATAGTCTGGTTTACAGCCATGCTAAACATGACCATAGTCGTATTGATAAGACAATAGCTACACTTTGATTTAAAGTAGTAGCCTTTAACGGGCTTGGTATTACTTCGTTTCCAAACAGCACGTATGGACAAAAAAAGGACTGCTTCTTGCTTATGAGTGTTGGCATTTGGCGATATTTCGCCACTTTTATGCCACAATACTTTAAGGGTAGCTCTAATGATCGTGTGATGTTATACGCAGTGATCAGAGATACCCTTAACTCAAGACTGAGGTCACGATGAATGATATAAAATTTCCATTTCTTGAACATATGGGAGCAGCACTCAAAAGCTTTGGCAAGGGTGAGGCAGAAGTCGAATTAAATGTAAGACCGTACCATCTTCAACATGTCGGTTATGTCCATGGTGGTGTCATCTCGACACTGATGGACAATACCGGATGGTACGCAGCAGCCTCCAATATAGAAGAAGGCTACACAGTGATGACGTTGGAGATCAAGATAAACTATCTTAAACCCACTTCAGGCAAATACCTTGTCGCTTCAGCCAAAGTCAAACGTCAAGGCAATACCACGACTTTTGTCACCATCGAACTCGAAGATGAAGGGAGCCTGGTCGCTTATGCCACTGGGACTTATGCGATCTTGAAAGATAGCTAGAAAGGCTACTATTGTCAATAGATCATGATCGCTCAATCACGCCATGTGGCTATAGGTGAGATGATAGCCCACCAATGTAGACAGCCACTTACTGTCATCTCCATGGGAGCAAACAATATCTTCCTTGGCATAGAGCTTCAGGATATTGACGATGATGATATCAAAAAACGGGCAAAAAAGATCATCGATCAGACACAGCATCTCTCTCGGACTATCGATGACTTTAGGGATTTTTTCCGTCCCAATAAAGAGATCGACGAGGTCAGACTCGAAAAGGTCATGGAAGAAGCACAAAAGATCATCGGTAAAAACCTGGATATACCAACAACTCGACTAAAGAGCCGATGATCCAAGCCTCATGACCAATTCACGTCCAATTGACATGATCGCTTTTGTATCACGCTCTTTCATCAGTTTTCCCTGCTCATCCACTGCTTTATGGATACTCCCTATCGACCTCTGACCTGGAAGTACCATCATGCCCATGTTCTCAAGCAGCATCCTCAAAAAGACCAGACCCCGCAGGCCGCCTAATGCACCCGGTGATGCAGACATGATCCCTGCCATCTTACCCTGATAGACATGGAGTGGCGGTTCATCAGGCTCAGAGACCCGTGAAGCCCAATCAAATGCGTTCTTCAGCAATGGCGAGAAAGCGCTGTTATATTCTGGAGATGCGATAAGGAGAGCATCATGACTTAAAAGGAGTTCTTTAAAACGAAGTGCGTTCTCTGGCAGACCTTCAGCCGATTCGAGATCCTCGTCAAACAGGGGCATAGGAAAGTCTGCCAATGATATCAGTGTCACTTCAGCTCCTGCCTCTCGAGCACCTTGTGCTGCTATGGCGACTAACTTCTGGTTATATGATCCCTCTCGGGCGCTTCCTGAGAACGCAAGTATCTTTGACATCTTTTATCCTTACCTATCATATTGTTGTCCATCAAATAGCACTATTATGGCATCACTTTTTGAAAAGATGCCAAATGCTTCGATATCGCTAGTCTGAAGTCCATCAACCGCGCTCATGTATTGTACCTGACCTAATTAAGAGTACCTCTAATAATACCGAGAACGCCTACTTCATCTTGATATTTGATGATATCACTATCGAGAAGACCATTAAACTGAATCTTATTCATTTTTAAGCTTATAAGTTACTATAAAGCTACTTAGGTTCATAATTCCACCATCAAACAGTAGAGGAACTAGTATGTCCATTCGTAAAAAGATGCAGGAACTAAAACGAGAACTCATCCTGGAAGAAGCAGCCCTCCTCTTCATAGAAGATGGTTTTGAGAACATGAAGATCGTTGATCTCGCCAAAAAGGTCGGGGTCTCCGTCGGGACTATCTACACACTCTTCGGATCAAAAGACAATCTATATCAGAACTATCTTAACAATCAGATCGAACACTATCTTGGTGTGATCAAAGAAGAGACCTCTAAACATTCTGATCCAATCGTACGTTTGCGAGTACTGGCCGAGATCAGATTTGGAGCGATGATAAAGCATAAGAACGCCATTCGTCTAAGTGTCATAAACGATCCGACTTTTTTCATCAATATCTCAGATGATAAAGAGAGTCCACTGTTCTCACTCTTCACTTACATCACTGAAAATGTGATGACTCCCTTAGCTGAACAGTTCAACAGTTCAAAAGAACCACTGGACATGACATTTCTGTTTGATGGTCTGGCCATAGGCATGATCAAATACTGGATGGTCAAAGAGGGCGATCTCTTAGATCGTGTAGATGAGCTTGTAGAGGATTTTTTAATACTGGTAAAGGATAGAAAATGAGAGTACCTTTTATCTTATCGATAGTGACAACGATGCTTTTTTCTTCACAAGAGTTGTCACAGCTTATCGAAGCAGCCCACAATAACGAGCTTGTAGATGTCTATGTCCAACAGAAGAACGTCGCCTCACTAGACCGTGAGTCCCTAAAGTCTTCCTACCTACCGCGTGTCGATCTCGGTGCAAGTGCCAACATAGTCGATGAACAAGGTTCCATCGATGTAGGTCAGACCTATACTGCTTATGCAAAAGCCAGCATAGTGGTCTTTGATGGTTTCAAACGAGAGAACGCGCTTGATGAGGCACGCAGTCGGATCGATGGAAGTGACTCTAACCTTAAAGGCTATAAAAAAGGACTTTCTCTACAAGTGACTCAGGCCTATTTCAACCTGCTGAATGTCTACAGTGACATCGAAGCACAAGAACAGAGCCGCGAACAGCTAGAAGAGGAACTTAAACGCCAGAAACGTTTTTTTAAAGCCCATATCGTCACTGAAGAAGAGGTCGAACGTATCCATGCGGCCTTGGCCAATGCAGAGTATGCGATCGTCACACTGCAATACAGTGGTGATGAACTTGAATCAGAGTTGCAGACTTTGACCGGTATGGAGATAGACACACTAAAAGGGAGCCATCTTGAGACCCCAGAGTTTGAGAGACGAGAAGAGCTAGATAGTATCACTTCATTGCGCCACCAGTCCCAGGCGACTGCCTATGCGGCTGAGCAGAGTACGGCTTCGTATTATCCCTCTTTGGCCATAGAAGACACTTACAGCTTTTATGACTATAACGATATCCCTGGTGGGTTCCCGATCGATCGTGTCGATCAGCAGAACCGTTTGATGGTCGTGGCCAATATGAACATCATTGACTTCTCATCAGCCTCCAAACAAAAACAGTCCATCATGGCGCAGAAGCAGGCACTTGATAGCCAGATCGCTTATGAGCAGAAGTTATCTGATGCGAATATCATCCTGGCAAAAAAAGCCATCGCACGTACAAAGGTATTGATCGCAGCTGCAGAAAGATCGTTAAGCGCTTCGCAAAAGACCTTTGATGCCATCGAAAAGAAGTACCAGGCCAAGATCGTCGATTATGTGAAATATCTCGATGCGCTTTATCAACAGCGTGATGCCCATGCCCAGTTTAACCGCGCTAAGAATGCACAGCAGTTGGCTTATGCCCAATACTATTACTATTCAGGATTTGATATCAAGGAGTATATACGATGAAAAAGACCATATTATTAACAGGATTGTTCTTAGGTGTCTTGCAAGCTGCACAGGTATATACTACCTTTGATGTTGAGGCATACCGTGAGGCAGAACTCACACTGACCTCCACCGGAGTCATCGAGCAGATGCATGTCGATATTGGCGATCATGTCAAAAAAGGCGCGCTTCTTCTTTCTCTGGACAATGAGGACCTTAGACTCTCTGTCGAACTGGCCAGATCGGATGTAGCTCTTGCTAAAGTCAATTACCGCTTTGCATCACAGACCTATGAGCGTTACAAAAAAGTAAAAGATGTCATCGATGATGATCAGTATGAACAGTATGTCTTAAACTACGAAAAGAGCGTGGCATCACTCAACAGTGCCAAAGCCAGTCTGGCTTACAGAGAAGCACTCTTCAAAAAAAGTGTACTACGAGCTCCCTATGGCGGTGTCATCTCAAAACGACATAAGGAGATCGGTGATGGTGTCAGTGGTGCGATGCTGGAGCCGATCTTGACACTGGTCGATGACAAAAAAGTGAAACTGGTGATGAGCTTTGATGAGAAGTATTGGCAGCAGGTAAAAAAAGGCTCCAAAGTGACCTACCGAGTCGATGGAATAGATAGACCTTTTGAAGGTATCATCGCCAAAGTCTATCCGACTGTCGATGCCAAGACCCGTAAGGCTTTTGCCGAAGTGCACGCCAAAGACCTGATGCCCGGGCTCTTTGGTGAGGGCATGATCGAGGTGGAGTGATGTATCGTTTTGCTATAAACAGACCCATCACGACCTTGATGATGGTCCTAGCGCTTGTCGTCTTCGGGATAATGTCGTTTAGGTCGATGCCAGTCGCACTCTTTCCTAATGTCGATTTTCCAATAATCACAGTACAGACATCTTACTATGGAGCAGATCCGGAGACAATAGAGTCTAAAGTGACAGATAAGATCGAGGAAGCCATATCTGGGATCGACGGGATCGACCGAATAATCTCTACCAGTTATGAGGGGATGAGTGTCGTCACCGTACAGTTCGAGCTCTATAAAGACATCGAACAAGCTGCCAATGATGTCCGTGACAAGATCGGAAGTGTCGATCTTGAAAGTGGAGTCGAGAGCCCCATCGTACAGAAAGTAAATTCCAGTGGAGCGTCAGTCATCAAGGTCTTCGCTTCTAGTAAAGACGGTCATCTCCAGGAGCTGATGCGAATGGCTGACGAAAGGCTAAAACCACGTCTGCAAAGGGTATCTGATGTAGCACAGGTCCGCATCATCGGCTACCGTGACCGAGAGATCCGTATCTTTGCCGATCCGTTCATGCTGAACAAATATAACATCTCTGCACAGGGACTGCAGGATATCATCACCAGAGAGAACGTTCGCTCTGGCGGTGGCAAGCTCATCGGGACTGAGAGTGAGTTAGTCATCAAAGCCCGCGGTGATGCCCAGAGTGTCCAAGCATTGAAAGACATCATGATCCGACCTGGAGTAAGGCTCCAAGATATAGCAAGAGTAGAGGACTCTCTAGAGGAT
>JADGEC010000020.1:0-11135 GCA_016744575.1 Sulfurimonadaceae bacterium
GTCCATGTGCGTGCATTGTATGACAAGATCTCTGTAGAGAGGCTAAAGCGATGTATGACCTGATGTGCATTTGATGACAGAGTGCTATAATTGCACCTCCAAGGAGATCGAGATGACATTAAGTCCCGAACAGCTTTCCAAGTTTCATGAAGATGGCTTTTTACTATTACGTGCGCTTGTAGATCACTCACAGTGCAGTCTCATACTGGATGCGGCCAGAGAAGAGATAAATACGATGGCGAGTCCCATCGAGACTGAAGGCGAGTATAACGAGACAGATAATCGGACCTTGCGAAGACTAAGGCAGGTGTATGACAGAAGAGATGAGTTTAGTGAGTGGATGCGTGATGTCTCTATCCGTCCGATCCTCAAACAGGTACTTGGAGAGACACCGGTACTGACTTTAGCTCATCATAACTCTATCATGACAAAGATGCCCTCAAACAGCAGTGAGACTTGCTGGCATCAGGATAACCGCTACTGGGACTTTGAGAACGAGGATCTTCTCAGCGTCTGGTTGGCCCTGGATGAGGAGAGTAAAGAGAATGGTGTCCTCTCCTTTATTCCCGGCAGTCATAGGTCAGAACTAAGTGCTGAACAGTTTGATGAGAAGAGCTGTTTTCTGCAAGGACCTGCTCAAAATGAGGCACTCATCGCTAAAAGTGTCCAGTTTGATCTGCATCCAGGTGATGTGGTCTTGTTTCACTGTAAGACACTTCATCATGCCTTTGCAAACAAGACAGATAAGCCAAAGATCTCATTCGTCTATACGGTACGTGCTCTTTCGAACAGACCACTGCCAGATACCCGTTCATCGGCTTTTGATGAGTTGATACTCGAAGAGTCCTTGTAAGATAAACACGCTTTTTTAAACTCATCGACGTCGATTGGACGACTGCTGATATACCCCGGTATGATCTCATAACCATCTTTGATAAGAGACTCTTTTTACTTTTAAGTGTTCATCTTTCTGCAAGTACATCCAGCCCTAGGCTTTAGGTAAGGGTGATGAGGGCTGAACCTTCCTCATCATCAGCCGTTTTCTTCAAAAGAACAAAGGAGCTTTTAGTGCGGGTAGGGTGCTCAAGAGAAGATGAGCATGTTGGAAGTAGGTCGCAAGAAGTATGATATCTAAGCATAGTCCATCATGTGACATGGTATGCGTCAAAGTGGCTTTTTATGGGAACATGTGAGGCTCTTGTCTTAATTGACTGTGAGTAGGAATGAAATATGCTGTTTATATCTTTAATAGATATAGATCGTGACGGTCCAAGATCGTCATAGGGTGAAGTCGTATTTTTAAGGAGGAGTAGATGGATAAGCCGATATTGGTACTGCCAACAGTGGCAGTCATGGTCTCTTTGCTAACATTTTTGGTCCTTACGATAGAGCATCTGCGTACTATGCTCTCCTGATAGCTGGGGAGTAGAAGAAGTCGATCTTCTTATTTGGAGGTCGGTATACTTGACTTCTCTTCAGAGAACATCACTAGCAGATATCCTTTATGATAAAACATATGTTAAAAGTAACATATTATAATTATAGATAGCAAAAATAAATTAAATAAGCCATATTTCATATATATACAGTAATAATTAATTGTATAACACTATATATAACATACCTACTGTATTGTCAGATTCTCATCATAGGGAGTTTTTTCTGGATATGTCTATCTATAGTAAAATCAACATAAGGTATATCTAATGTACAGATCTTCTTATTTATCACTGGCAACCGCCGCGCTCTTAGCACTATCAGTCAATGTCTCAGCCCTTGAGTTTCACACAGTAGGGTATAAGTCTGTCGGGATGGGCGGCGCGGCTGTCGCTAATTCAAGTGGTTCTGCAGCGGTGTATAACAACCCGGCGATGCTTGCCTTTAGTAGACATGATGTCGAGGTCTTCCTTGGAGTAGGCCTGAGTACACATGATGGTGGGATGATCGCTTCTATGTCAGAGCTGGAAGACCTTGGTTTTACGGATACCATCAATAGGATCGAAGATGGAGATATAACGAATATCCGTCTTGAGGATCGTCAGATATTGATAGATTCTGGAGAGATCATCATGGATATGGATGGTAAAGCTGCCGAGATCGCTCCGCATGTCTCACTTGGTGTACAGATAGGTAATTTTGGTACCGGGATCTTCGCTGTGGGGGAAGGTGCGGCTGTGGGTGTCATCGATCAAGAACACAATGAGTATATCTTTCATGATAGCTCCAGAGATGTCTACTATGATATCAATGGTGCACAGAGAACACAGCAGGACTATGAGGATAAATCGGTGGTCTATGCTATCGAGAATGGTGATACTTATGCCGCTATATATGGTATTGCGATCGCAGAGATACCTATCGCTTACGGTCATGCGTTCTCGACAGAGATAGGTACCATCGCAGTCGGTGGTTCACTGAAGCTGATGCAGGGTACTACATTTTTCGGTAAGTTCGCACTAGATGTCGATGAGGAGTTCTCGGATATCATGGATAATAGTGATGAGACTTCAACGCAGTTTGGTGTGGACCTGGGTATAGCTTATCGGCCGAGTTTTAGTAAGGCTTTGACTCTTGCAGCAGTAGGTAAGAACCTGAACGCTCCTGAGTTTGACTATGTCACCAATCCTATTATCTCCAAATATGAGGTCGAGCCGATGATCCGACTGGGTGTGGCTTACGATATCTTTGACTCTTTGGAAGCTGCGGTGGACTATGATGTGACGGCTAACGAGACGATGATGCCTAAGGTCGATGCACAGTACCTGGGCGGCGGTTTGAACTACCATCCGTTGAGCTGGCTCTCTGTCCGGGGCGGTGCCATGAAGAACATGGACGCTTCTGATGATGCTGGTCTTATCTATACGGCTGGCCTGGGTATTGGTTCAAAGTGGTTACAGCTTGATCTCTCTGGTCAGATGTCTATGGATGACGTGACCGTAAATGATGAGACCTATCCGGCATACGCCAAGGTCAACCTTGCCGTCGTCTCTAAGTGGTAGGCCTTAGATAGATATACTGGCTTGTTAGAGGTGTCATCTATAAGATGCCAAACGAACAAGTCGCTTTGACTACGCCTACCAGTGCTGAGCAATGGCACTGGTCACATGAACGCTAAGTCTGCTTCGGCAGCAGGTCCTCACATCAGTAGTACTTTGTCGCTACGCCTGGGCTCGCACTTTTTGTAGCCTATGCTTTGAGATGGCATAGAACAGAGATGCTCTTGGATCGCTCGTCTCAAACCTTCGTCATCTAATACCTATTCGCTTAAGTCAATGGTATTGGAGGTAACATCCATTTGACAGCTAATAATAAAATCTTATATTTCATGATTTGTACATCTTATATTGTTATCATCTGAGATATCTATAAGAAGGGCATCGCATGATACATGATCCAATAAAACGAGATATTATAGGAAAAGTCGCATGGCTTGAAGATGTGGCTAGTAGGTTAAATAGAAGTGCTTTGGATCTTGATCTCGATGACTTACTACTAGGGATGAATAGTCATGATCATGAGAGCTTGAAAAAGTCTTATAGTGGTATTGTTGGTATAAGTCGAGCAAGAGTAGAGCGCCTAGAAGAAGCATTGAGGAGCATCGAGAAGTATAGAAGACGACAACACTGTTCGATGTGGTGTCATCAGACTCATGGGTTCTTTTGATGCTGCTGGACTGAACTTTGTATTTGTGCTATCGATATCAAGGTCTGTACCTACCTACATAAGGTGTCGTGAGAACCTACATGCCTCTTCTTATAACCGGCATTGACCTTTATCTCCAGTCCAAACCTATAAGAGCGGCTGATGAGTTTTTTTAGGAGATAAGCGAAATAGCCTTTGACCCGGATCTTCTTAAAGAGAATACCGAGTGCATATTTACCTCCGAGCGCCACAAAGACTCCATCGACGTTAGCATGAAAAGGCTCCAGACTCTTCTCTTCGCTGAGGCGCGTGATAGATCTGGCGACATAAGCTGCACTCTTTTCTGCTACCTGCGCTGTCGGCGGAAGCAGCACCTTCTTGGCATCTTTGATCTCTGTACAGTCTCCTATACAGAAGATATCTTTACTGCCTTGCAGTCGTAGCGTCTCATCGGGAATGATCTGGTCTTGTCTGTTCTTTGGGGTATCAAGCGTATGGATGAGGTCAGCACCTTTGACACCTGCCGTATAGATGATGAAATCAAAAGGGAGTATCGTACCGTCTTTGAAAGTGATGCTACGCTCTTGTATCTTCTCTATAAAGGCTTTAGTGTAGATCTTTATACCAAGCTCATGCAAACGCTCCTCAGTCTTTTTGATGATATAAGGGTCCATCCCGGGCAGGATAGTATCTGCTGCATCGATCAACGAGAACTCAAGCCGCTGACTCTTTTCAGAGTGTATCTTATGATAACGTTGCAGTGTGAATGCCATCTCAGCTGCGATCTCGACACCGCTGAGACCTGCCCCGGCTATGGCGATGTGCAGGTCCCCGGCACGATTTAGGCTGTTTTGACTGTTTTGCAGTTTCGCATATAGTCTATGCTCAAATGCCTGACGAAACTCAAAGACCCTCTGCATGTTCTTTACGCCGTTGGTATGTTCACGTGCGCCTTCGATAAAGGAGAAGAAATTTGTCTTGGCCCCTACAGCGATAACGGCAATATCAAAAGAGAGTCTCTGCTCTTTTAAGATGATCACTTTGGCGGTCTCATCTATCTGTACAGCTTCATCTCTGATAAAGGTGACATTAGGACCAAGACCATGGATAAGACCCTGTAGGTCGATGGCGATGTCTGACATGTCAAATCTACCCGCGATGTAACCATAGGCTTCTGTCTGCATATAGTGGTAAGGGTTTTTGTCGATAAGGGTGATGTCGAACGATTTATTACCTGATAGAAGTTCTACTGTTCTTAGGCCGCCATAGCCTGCACCGATTATGACTATCTCTTTCATATTGCTTCTTTTTGCTAGGTTTATCTGTTCTCTTAGATCGGAACTTTTGAGAATATCAATAGCCCTTTAGTGCGTTATTCCTTTAGATGTTTTGCCCTTAAGAACTTTTTTAAATGCTTAGTCGTATCATGGAAGGAAGATTATCAACTCTATTAATAATACTTTAAACGACTTTTAGGAGAGGAATATGCGTAAGACCTTAAATGATCTGCCTCTTATGGCTGTAGTGCTGATCTTTGTTGTCGATCTGACACTCATCGTCACTACTCATCTACGATGGGAACATACGGTCGATAAGTATCTACCGATCGAACAAGAGATGACTACACTGCGCAACAGTATATCCGAAGCTCATCTGTGGTTTGAGGAGGTCATTGGTGGAGATAAGTACATCGACATCGAGAAAGATGTCATGGAGCCTTTTGCTCATAAGCCATTAAAACATTTTATACAAGGGCTTAGCATCTTCTCAGATGAGGAGGAATACCAGCTTATCATCAAAGATATCCAGAAGATCGACCTGGAGTTGGACACACTTTACCTCATGGCAAAAAAACGCTGGCAGGATACCGTAAAGCATGGTATCGGTAGTGATCTGGACCAGGAGTTCGACCTGCTCTTTAAAGTGGATATAGGCTATATCGATGCGATGATAGGGCATGTTCAGCAGCAGTTCTCAAATGAGCTGCGTGAAAGAGATGTATATTTTCAGTGGATACTAATACTGTTTATCAGTGTGAACATCCTGGTGTTCATAGTACTTTATTGGACTAGACGAGAGAAAGGTAGGTTTGAGACCGCTTTAGCGAGAGAGAAAGAGCAGGCAGAAGTCACGATGCGCTCGATAGGTGACGCGGTGATCACTACCGACACCGACGGCTGGGTGACTTTTCTAAATACCGTAGCTGAGGAGCTTACTGGCTTTAGTAATGCACAAGCAGAGGGAAGACCACTGCTGAGTGTGTTCAACATCATCAATGCAAAGACTGGAGAAGTGGCTATCAACCCAGTCGAGAAGGTCCTGAAACATGGCCTGATAGTCGGTCTTGCAAACCATACGGTACTGATCGCCAAAGATGGCAGAGAGTATCAGATCGCTGACTCGGCTGCTCCGATCCGCGACACAGCTGCGAATATCATCGGAGTAGTCCTGGTCTTTAGGGATGTGACCAAAGAGTATGCTCTGCAAGAGAAGTTTGAGAGAGAACAGGAGCGACTTGAGCATGCTATAAACGGTACCCAGGTGGGTCTGTGGGACTGGGACTTGGTAGCTAACACACTCTACTTCTCACCACGCTGGAAATCGATGCTGGGGTACGGTGATGATGAACTGACCAATGAGCTTACAACATGGTCAGCTCTTGTGCACCCTGCAGATCTGGAGCGGGCTCAGGCGGATATCTTAAGATGTCAGAAAAGCCGGGATATGACCTATGAGAACATCCATCGTCTTAGACATAAAGATGGACACTGGGTCTGGATCTTAGACCGTGGTCAGACGATCTTTGATGAAGATGGGAAAGCTGTCCGCATGGTCGGATTTCATACGGATATCTCCCAGCAAAAAGAGGCTGAACTGGCCTTGGTAGAGAGTAATACCCGCTATCAGATGCTGTTTGATGAGTCGCCGGTACCACTGTGGGAAGAGGATTTTAGTAGCTTGTTTGCCTATCTTAAGAAACTCAAAGAATCAGGTGTAGATGACTTTAGGATCTATTTTGATGCAAATCCGGATGCTGTCAAGCGTTGTATACAGATGATCAAAGTAGAAGATGTCAATCAGGCGACACTGGAACTTCATAAAGGTGAAAGTAAAGAGCAGCTGCTTGGAAATCTGGAAAAGATGCTCATCGATAGGTCGCTGATCGTCTTTAAAGAGGAGTTGATCGCAGTCGCTGAAGGAAAAATGGAGTTTGAGTCAGAGGCTGAGGTCAAGACGCTCAGTGGTGAACCCAGGTTTGTCTACATCAGACTAAAGATAAAAAATGACCGACCCGGCTCCTTTAAAGCACTTCTGGCGACTACAGACATCACGAAACGCAAAGTCGCAGAGATGGCGCTGAGTGATAGTGAGATCAAGATCCGGAGTGTCTTTCGGGCAGCCCCTATCGGTATTGGGGTAGTCACAGATCGTGTGTTACAGGAGGTCAATTCGTTCTTTTGTCAGATCACAGGGTATACCAAAGAGGAGCTTCTCGGGAATAGTGCACGCATGTTATACCTGAGTGATGAGGATTATGAGTATGTCGGCAGAGAGAAATATCGTCAGATACAGGAGAAGGGTACCGGTACTGTGGAGACGCAGTTTCGACGCAAAGATGGAAAAGTCATCGACGTGCTGTTGAGTTCGACGCCGCTAGACCTTTCTGACCTTAAAGTCGGTGTGACGTTTACTGCCTTAGATATCACACAGCAGAAAGTCGCTGCGCAAGAGCTAAGAGACAAAGAGGAGATGATGATCTCACAGTCACGTCATGCGGCTATGGGGGAGATGATCTCAATGATCGCCCATCAGTGGCGGCAGCCTTTAGCAGTCATCTCGATGGGGGCAAATAATATGCTCGTCGATATCGAATTAGAAGAGCTCACCGAGAATGCAGTCAAAGAGCAGTCTTATGATATCTTGAGACAGACGCAGGAGCTAACGCATACCATCGATGATTTTAGAGACTTCTTCCGTCCAAATCGGGTGAAGGAGAAGGTCGATATCTACTCTGTTCTCGTTGATACAGAAAAAGTCGTTGGTCCGGCACTGAAGTATAATGACATCACTCTGAAGATGGAGAGTGATGTCGAGACATCGGTCCTGATCCATAAGCGTGAGTTGATACAGGTCTTTTTGAACCTTATCAACAATGCCAAGGATGCGGTACTTGTACATGCACAGCGTAAGAAAGAGATAGCTATTACGGTCAAAGAGGATAAAGATACTTATAAGATAGTGATATGTGATAATGGTGGCGGAGTCGATCCTGCTATCAAAGCCAAGATATTTGACCCATACTTCACTACAAAGACAAAACAGACGGGTACAGGATTGGGACTTTACATGAGTAAGACCATCATCGAGAGACATTTTGAAGGTAAGATAGCTGTAGAGAACCGAAGTGATGAGAATGGGATGCTTATTGGTGCCTGTTTTATGGTGAGTCTTCCTAAGTATTAGGATCTTTTATTTTACCCTTTACACAGTCTGGACGATATATTAGGGCTCACTCTCTTAAAATCCTTAACAGAGGTCGTTGATGTCTAAGATCAGTCTACTGTTATCACTGCTTTTAATATTTTTCAGTACTTCGTCAGCTGAGGTCATCGAAAAAGTGACGCTGCAGCTCCAGTGGAAACATCAGTTTGAGTATGCCGGGTTCTATGCAGCCATCGAAAAAGGCTTTTATGAAGCTGAAGGTCTTGATGTCGAACTAAAAGAGATGACCGGCAGCCTTGATCCTGTGGCGGAAGTCATCGAAGGTAACGCTGATTATGGTATCGCTTATTCCAGTCTCATCGAAGACTATCTGCAAGGTAGACCGGTGGTCATGCTTGCCAACATCTTTAAACAATCAGCGCTTGTCATCCTCTCGCAAAAAGAGCATGCCTTACTGTCAGACCTTAAGGGTAGACGGGTTATGGGCTCTTCTGAAGAGTTGAGAAGCTGGGGTCTGGCGATGATGTTCGAACGTTTTAAGATGAGTGCTGAAGATATTGAACTCGTCCAGGATAAGCATACGATAGAGTCTTTTATAAACAGGGATGTCGATGCTATGACAGCGTTTATCAGTAATGAACCCTATTTGCTGGACCTTCAAGATGTCGAATATACCATCCACAGTCCATCGAACTATGGTGCACAGTTCTATGATATAAATCTTTTTACCTCGAAGAGAGCGGTAGAAAATAATAGAGAACAGGTCCAGGCGTTTAGAAGGGCCTCTCTTAAAGGGTGGGAGTATGCGCTGGGACATAGTGATGAGATCATCGATCTTATCATGCAAAAGTACAACACACAGAAGAAAAGTCGCGAGGCACTGGAATATGAAGCTAAGATCACAAAAAGTCTCATCCTTCCCAATGTTTATGAGATCGGGAGTATTGACCCAAATATCATCGAGGAGATGGCAGGCTATTTGATGGATGCTGGTCTGGTAGCTGATGATATCGAGATCGATATCAGTGACTTCCTTTTAGGATTTCCTCATAAAGCAGAGGGCTTATACGATCTATCTCCGGCGGAAAAAAGGTATCTGGGTGAGAAAAAAGAGATAAGAGTCTGTGTCGATCCGAATTGGATGCCTTTCGAATATATCAAAGATGGCAGACATATTGGGATGAGTGCAGACTACATGAGCATCATAGAGAAGAAGATCGATCTTCCGATCACGCTGGTATCTACGCATAATTGGGTCGAGTCTCTGGAGTATGTTAAAGAGCGAAAGTGCGATATCCTCTCACTGGCCATGCCGACGCCTGAGAGAAGAGAGTATTTGGCGTTTACCAGACCTTATCTACAGTTGCCCATCGTCATCGCGACGACAAGTGACAAGTTCTTTATTCCCGATATTGAAAGGATGCTGGGTAAAAGATTTGGTGTTGTCGAAGGGTATGCGATAGTGGGATCACTGAAGAGAGAATATCCGTCTCTAAACATCATAGAGGTCGATTCTGTTGAGGCTGGTCTTGGAAAAGTGGCGAGAGGGGAGCTCTTTGGATTTATAGACAATCTGACTGCTATTGGTCATATGATCCAGAAGGAGTATGTCGGGATGCTAAAGATCGCAGGTCAGGTCGATCTGGAGTGGGAGCTGGGCATCGGTGTCAGAAGCGACGAACGGCTGTTGCTTGAGATACTCGATAAAGCTATAGCAAGCATCGATGAAAAAGATAGACAGCAGATCTTAAACGAGTGGGTCAGTATCACCTTTGAGAAAGGGTTTGACTATCTTCTGTTATGGAAGGTATTTGGTGTCATGGGAGTCCTTTTTGTCCTAATGCTCTATCGTTATCAGCATAGAGAGAAGCTTCTACTTCAAAAAAACAAGAGCGAACTTGAAGATACAGTCGTCGAACGGACAAAAGACCTGCGTGCGCAACGTGATAAGCTTAAGCAAGCCAAAGAAGCACTACAGATAAGTGAAGCACGTTTTCGTAAACTGTTTGAGAAGACGGATGCTATTTCCGTACAAGGGTATGATAGAGCACGTAGGGTCATCTACTGGAACCAAGCCAGTGAAAGACTTTATGGTTATAGGGTGGAAGAGGTGATGGGTAAGCAGCTTGAAGACCTTATCATCCCTGATAGTATACATGAACAGGTCATCAACGCCAGTAAAGCATGGATCGATGAAGGGATAGCTATCCCTTCATCAGAGCTTACGCTATGTAAGGCTGATGGCTCATCCGTGCAGGTCTTCTCAAGTCATGTACTCTTACACGA
This sequence comes from Sulfurimonadaceae bacterium, assembly GCA_016744575.1. Lineage (GTDB taxonomy): Bacteria > Campylobacterota > Campylobacteria > Campylobacterales > Sulfurimonadaceae > BB26. Next base: position 10,372 of record JADGEC010000020.1, read on the forward strand.
TCAAGATGGTGAACCGGAGATGTTCTGTTTGGATATTGACTTGACAAAGCTCAGAGAGACGGAGAGGGAATTAAAAGATCAAGAGGAGATGATGATCGCTCAGTCGCGTCATGCTGCCATGGGAGAGATGATCTCTATGATAGCGCATCAGTGGCGGCAGCCGCTTTCAGTCATCTCTATGGGGGCGAACAACATGCTGCTCGATATCGAGCTAGATGATCTGCAGGCAGCCTCTGTGATAGAACAGTCACGCTCTATTCTTGCACAGACATCCCATCTCTCAGAGACGATCAATGATTTTAGGGATTTCTTCACGCCTGAGAAGGAGAGAGAGAAACAACTCTTACGTACTGTCTTGGAAGATACCAAGAGTGTCGTCGGTCCAAGTCTTAAGAGTCAAGATATCACATTGATCATTGATGATAGCAGCGAGACGGCTCTGCTTATCCATAAGCGGGAGTTGATGCAGGTCCTTATTAACCTGATCGCGAATGCAAAAGATGCCGTGATGGAGCATGCTAAAGATCAAAAGCAGATCAAGATCTCTATAAAGGAGTTGAAGCTGGAGTCATACATAGAGGTGTGTGATAATGGCGGTGGGGTGGATAAAGCTATCTTGCCTAAGATATTTGATCCCTATTTTAGTACTAAAGAGTCTCTTAATGGGACGGGTATCGGTCTTTATATGTCCAAGACCATCATCGAAAAACACTTTAACGGTCATATAGGTGTCGTCAACACTGATGAAGGTGCCTGTTTTAGAG
>JADGEC010000020.1:11145-38463 GCA_016744575.1 Sulfurimonadaceae bacterium
CTTCCAAAGGAGTGAACACTCTTTAGGACTTTCTATATAGAGGCAGCTCTTTTCTTTTGTAAGAACTCCTTTATCATCCGATCCTCTTCAGGGGTGTTCTCTCGATGGTTTATCTGTAGATACTCCTCTTTACTCATCCCGATCTTTTTACAAGCAGCTATCAGATCATAGCCTCTGTTTAAAAGCTTGTTTACCTTTTCAAACTGCTCTTGTATTCTATCTATCATGATGTACTCCTTCTTCATTTTAAGGAAGTATAGAGATCTTAAGTGTGGTAATAGTGGGGGGGGGTATAGCATAAATGTTTGTAGTGTTCAGAGCACTAAATAGAAAGACATTTAATCCACATCATCTATCTGTACTCTATTACATCATCAAGAAAAAGGATAATAGATGAGAAAAGCGATGATCATAGATGTATTAGATAGTATATTATTGAGTCTGTTTGCAGTTTCGTGGGCATTATGGATATTTTATCCATTGACAGTCTGGGGTGTCACATCACTCCTTATCACAATAGCAGCTTTCTATTTTGTTCACTGGAAAAGCAGGTATTGGACAGAAGAGATGAAAAAGATGGGCATGGCCTGAGGCCTGGACAGGGATTCTAGGGCCCTGTTTAGCTCTTGTTCTCGTCTATCTCTTTTTGTAGGGCGCCGACTTTGACGCGGACATCCTCAATATCTTCGGGTCGAGCATTGTGTGAGGGAAGCCACATCACTTGCAGTTCGCGCGAAGGATAGAGACCATACAGTGTCTCTATGTTCTCATTCATATCTTCAAGTGTCTGACAGTTGTATACTTTACCGGTAATGGAGTGGACTACTTCCAAAAACCAGCCATCATCTGCCTCATTGGGCATGATCTCTACTGTGATCAGTAGAGTCTCTTCTCTATCACTCATAATCTACCTTATTTATTTTTTGTGCATGAAGTGTACAATAATCTTTATGATGTAACAGCCTTTGCTCTTTAGTCAGCGCTGTGATGTGTGGGATCTAGTAGCACCTTCTCAAAATAAGTAGTGCGTGTAAATGGCGGTGCTATAGTCATATAGGGTTATAAGTGGTACCCTACAATAACAATAGATCAAACAGATCATGTATAAGAACACGAAGATCTGAGTCTAGAGACACGGGGGAAGATAGTATTAACACTATGTTAATACTACGGGTCATATAATAACAATATTAAACAAATTGGAGTCCTGATGAGCAGAGTAGAGATGATGGCCATAAACGATACAGGTTTTGCCTTTGATCCTATGAGTGGCGAGAGCTTTACGCTTAATGAGACAGCAGTCGAGATCATCAAAGCTCTTAAAGTAGGTAAGAGTGAACGTGAGATAGCTGAGGCCTTGAGTGAGCTGTATGATGTCGAAGCACTGGACAGCCTCACTGATGTCCTGGATTTTATCAAGCAGTTGAAATCGTTTAGACTGGTCGACTGAGATGATCAAAAAAGAGTTGAAGATAGCATTAAGCGGCATCAATGACACCGATAATCCTGGTCCGGGTATAGGTGTGGCCCGTAGTCTTAAAGACTCAGATACATCTATCACCACTATCGGCCTTAGTTATGATATCCAGGACCCGGGTAACTATATGGGTTTTGTGATCGATAAGAGTTACATACTCCCTTACCCCAATAAAGGGTGGGAAGCGATCTCTTTACATCTGAAGAAGATCAAAGAACAAAGTGGCCTGGATATGGTCATTCCCAATCTTGATGCTGAACTTCCACTTTACATCCGATATCAGGCTGAACTGGCTCAAGATGGTATAAAGAGCTTCTTACCGACACAGGCACAGTTCGATCTTCGTGCAAAAGAGCATCTAAAAGCGGTGTCAGATAATCTTGGCATCAGTTATCCGCAGACACATAAGGTCTTTAGTATTGATGATATGAGAAAAGCACTCAAGATAGTCGACTTCCCTGCTGTCGTAAAAGGAAACTACTATAAAGCCTACATCGTTCAAAATCTGCCAGATGCTATCTTACGTTTTACTCAGATAGCCAATGAGTGGGGTTATCCCATCTTAGTACAGGAACTTGTCAATGGGGAAGAGCTTAATGTCGTCGGTGTTGGTGATGGAGAGGGCGGTACTTTGGGCCTGGTAGCAGCAAAGAAGATGACGACAACAGCATTAGGAAAGTTCTGGAACGGTGTCTCCATCGGGCATGAGCAGTTACTGGCCATTGCTGAGAAGTTTGTCAAACAGACCTCATGGAAGGGACCGTTTGAACTAGAGTGTATGGTCGATGGTGACCAGATCTATATGATCGAGATAAACCCCCGTTTTCCAGCCTGGGTCTATTTTGCGACAGCCCTTGGTATTAACTTGCCCAAGAGGATGGTGGACTTTGTCCAGGGTAAAGAGATCGACCGATCATCGGAGTATGCCGCAGGTAAGATGATGATACGTTACACCTATGAGACCATTGCGGATGTCTCAGACCTAAGTCATCTAGCTACACAAGGAGAGAGCCGTGGGTAAGAAGCCATATGAGAGTCCGACGATCATTAAAATAGAGAGCTCTATGAGTAAGGCGGGCTTGCCTTCGATGCAGCAGAAGATCCGTAAAGATATTGATGGTGTCGACATCCATGAATTGACGGATGAGTACGGTTCTCCTCTCTTCGTCTTTAGTGAACGGAAAATGCGTGCGCTCTACAAAGAGGCGTATGAGGCATTTAGCTCGCGTTATCCGAACGTGCAGTTTGGATGGAGTTACAAGACCAACTATCTTCAGGCCATCTGTTCCGTTTTTCATCAAGAGGGTGCCATCGCAGAAGTGGTGAGTGAGTTTGAGTATGAGAAGGCCCGGAAGTTTGGTATCGAAGGGAAGGACATCATCTATAATGGTCCTTATAAACCTTATGACTCTCTCAAGATCGCAGCCTCAGAGGGTGCGAAGATCCACATAGACACCTTTGATGAGATCAGTGACCTCGAGAAAGTCGCTGATGAACTTGGGATGAAGATAGCAGTCGCAATTCGTCTGAACATGGATATCGGTATGGAGCCCCAGTGGAGCCGATTTGGTTTTAACATCGAAAGTGGTCAGGCGATGGACGCGGTACGTCGCATAGAAGCAGGGGGAAAACTCGATCTCAATGGTCTTCATTCGCATATTGGTACCTTTATGCTTGATGCCAACGCGTATAAGATGCAGACGACCAAGATGGTATTGCTGATGAAAGAGATCGAGGCCCATACCGACTACATCATCACCTATCTGGATGTAGGTGGTGGTTTTGCCTCGAAGGCACACCTCAAAGGCGTCTATCAGCCTCCGGAGATAGCGGTACCGAGTATTGATGATTACGCCGAAGCGATCACTTCGGCACTCTATGAGAACCTTGAACATGGTAACTACCCAAGACTCTATCTTGAGACCGGTCGCCATCTCATCGACGAGGCAGGTTATCTCATCACGACCATGACAGGTACAAAACGTCTTCCCGATGGCAGGCGGAACTACATCATGGATGCGGGGGTGAACCTTCTCTACACGGCGTTTTGGTTTAAGTATGACCTTGAGCTTACCGAGAGACAAGATGGGATGATGGAGCCGGCTCTGGTCAATGGCCCGCTGTGTATGAACATAGATGTCATAGATGACAGTGTGATGCTGCCTCGTCTTAAACGTGGTTCGAAGATGGTCATCTCACCGGTCGGTGCGTATAGTGTGACACAGTGGATGCAGTTCATCCGTTACCGTCCTTCTGTGGTATTGATAGATATGCAGGGTCAGACCCATCTTATTCGCGAGACCGAAGAGCTTCAAGATGTGGAAGCCAGAGAGCGCTTGCCGGAGTATCTTAAGCATGAATAGTAAGACCTTGAAGGCTTATTTCACAGCGGTCATCTCCTCTTATGCGGAGATCCTTTTCCTACAGAACCCCCGTTATGGACTGGCTCTGCTGCTGATCTCTTTCTTCAATGTGAACACTACACTCTCTGGTCTTATTGCCGTTTTTACCGTACTTGCTTTTGCCTTTTTCATCCGTATGGAGGTGGAGTTCTTACAAAATGGTTTTTACATCTACAACCCCTTGCTGGTCGGGATGTCGATAGGGTATATCTTTGAGGTGACAGCGGTATCGGCTCTGCTCATAATGATGGCAGCGATCTTTACTTTTTTGCTGACTATCGTACTTTATCATCTCTTCTTAAAAGCCTCTATTCCCATCCTTTCGCTGCCTTTCACCCTTGTAAGTACCCTGATCTATCTGGCATCGCTTAACTATACCTCCTTGTATACGCAGGCACTCTATATCAAACCGGCGTTTATAGATCTGACTTTCTTACCGGTCATTGTGAGCATGTACCTTAAGGCGATGGGTACGATCTTGTTTCTGCCTTATAGTGGCATTGGGCTGTTCTTTGCCATTGGTATATTAAGTTACTCACGCATCATGTTCCTGCTCTCCATAGCTGGTTTTTATATGGGAGTATTTGTCCATAGTATGATGCTGGGCTCCTGGCAATTGGCACTCTCCAACCCCTATACCTTCAACTATATCCTCATCGCGATCGCTCTGGGTGCCATCTTTTTGGTACCCTCGATCAGAAGTATTCTAATCGCTATGATCGGCGTGGCGATGAGTGTGCTCTTCATCGATGCCTCCTCATCGTTTTGGGTCATCTACAAGATCCCTGTCTTTACGCTTCCTTTTAATATCATCGTCATCTCCTTTCTCTTTGTCTTGCAAAGTGTCCGGTTTAGAGAGTTTGCGTATGACATCAAAAAGACACCTGAATTGACGTTACGTTCGTATATCCTCTCTTTTTTTCGTTTCAGACTCGGTGATATCAATCTCTTTTTACCATTTTCTGGAAAGTGGAGTGTCTATCAGGCTTTTGATGGGCAGTGGACTCATCAGGGAGAGTGGCGTTACGCCTATGATTTTGTCATCATGAAAGATGGGGAGAGCTTTAAAGGCGAGGGTAAGCAGCTTGAAGACTATTTTGCTTATAAGAAGCCAGTACTCTCCTCCGTATCGGGTTACGTGCTTGATCTCAAAGATAGTGTCGAAGACAATCCCATAGGTCAGGTCAACACCATAGAGAACTGGGGAAACTACATCATCATCCAGAGTCAGCTTGGGCATTTCATCGAGATCTCGCATCTGGCAAAGGCTTCACTAAAGGTCAGAAAGGGTGACTATGTGGAGGCAGGGCAGATCCTTGGACTTTGTGGGAACAGCGGTTACTCACCGCAGCCACACATCCATATACAGGTGCAAGAGAGTGTGTTGCTTGGCAGCAAGACACTGCCTTTTCAGTTTGTCAGTTATATTCAAGACAAGCATGTCCAGTTCTATGATGATCCACCTGAGAAGCGAGAGATCGAATCCTATTTCAATGACAAGTCTCTGGATAAGCGACTAAGTTTTACCTTAGATAGCAAACACAGTTATGATGTATATTTTGAAGGGAAGATCATCGACACTTTAGAGCTAAAGGTAAAGATGAACCGATTTAGTGGCCGGTTCTATGTCGAGGATCAGAAAGAGAACCGTCTGCATTTTGCCAAAGAGGCGGGCATGTTCTACCTGTATGATTATGAAGGCAAAGACGAGTCATGGTTGCAAAAGATCTATATAGCCATCCCGCGTATTCCTTTGGTCTATAGAAAAGGACTTACCTGGAACGACTATCTTCCGGTGCGCTACGCACATAGGACACCCTTTACATACCTGCTGTCTATAGGTGCCATACTGTTTCCAAGGTCCTATATCACAAAAGGGAAGTGGCAATTTGAGGATGAACAGACGATAGAAGGTACGCTTTTTAGTCATCCAAAGCAGAAGGTAGTCATCGGACTTGCTCAGAGTAATGGCATCGACTACATCGAAGTACAAGAGCATACTATAAAGATGAGACGATGAAGCAGTTTATCATGATCAGCTGGCTTATGAGCGCAGTGCTCATCCATGCACAAAGTGATATAGTCCTTTATGGAGGTTCACTTGAGTATGCTGACTCATCTAAAGACAGTGGTTGGTTCGCAGGAGCTTACTTTCAGAAGAGTTCAGCAGAGGACCGTCTGGAGTTGGCTTATGAGCGGACCGAGGTCGAATATATCGATGCAGATACATCGGCTCTGAAGCAAAATGATCTGACTGCCATCTGGACGCACTATCTCAGTCGTAACTATAGTATTCGTCTTGGTGGACACTATATTGATAGCAGTGACATACTCTCTGATGGAGCCTATAGTCTCTTCGCAGGTATAAAATATTTTGAAGGCTATGCTTTCGATATGGGAGTCGATGGTTACTATAGTACTTATGATGATTACCTCTCTTCAGATGAGACTACGAAGGGATTGGATGTCATGCAGCTAGAGGCAAGCATAGGTCTTACGTTTGGTCAGTATGACAGTACTATTGGCAGCTTTTATAGCAAGTTCTCTTATGATCTTATAAGGCCTGATAACGAGGGTACTGCTCAACTAAGTGATAGTTATCACTCCGCTGCGCTCTCATTGAAGAACTTTAATGGTAAATGGACGACGACAGCAGCTGGTTGGGTGGGTAAACAGGTGTTTGCTATGAGAAATGAGGGTTTTGTGATGTACAATCTGAAGGAAGAACATAGAGGAGGTGCAGAGTTTTCTGTACACTATGCCTTCTCAGATCACTCAGGTCTAAAAGTCCAATATGGCTATGAGAGATTTAAAGAGCCAGAGTTTTCCAAGGCCTCATCAACAGTATTGAGTGGTTTTTGGAACTACCGTTTTTGATAGATAAGAGTGACTCTTCAGAGTAGAAGATAGATCAAGAGGAGAGATGATGCGTATTATTATTGTATTGTTTATGGCCGTCACACTTTGGTCGTACGAAGACTTTGTCCAAAAGGCTTATTATGATTCGTACAATTTTGAGAAGATGGAGAACTATCCAGATGCTATCAAGGCGATACAGGTCGTCTATGACCGTTATCCCAAAGTCTATACCCCGAACTATCGTTTAGGTTGGCTCTTTTTTCTAAACAGGAACTATGCCAATGCTATCAAGCACTACCAGGCAGCTATCACTATTGTCCCGACCTCTTCAGAAGCCAAGCTTGGACTGATCGAGATCTATCAGGCGCAGAGTAGGCATGATGATGCAAAACGGATGATCTATGATATCTTGCAAAGCGACCTTTATAACTATTATGCGAATCGTTATCTTGTCACTTCCTTGAACACCACGGGCGAATATGACCCCTCTTTGAAAGTGATCTACAAGATGCTGGCATATTACCCTACAGATGTCTTTTTTCTTACCAGCCTGGCGCAGATCTACATCCATAGAAAGCAAGACGCCCTGGCCGAAGGTGTCTATACGGATGTCATCATCCTCGACCCGGTCAATCCTGAGGCCATCAAATTTCTGAATCGTAAACGATGAGACTGCTTCTAGTCGAAGACGATAAGATCCTAGGTGAGACGATCTGTGATCTACTCGAGGGTGAGGAGTATGATGTCGAGTGGGTAAAAGATGGTGAAGCGGCGCTAGATAGTACTTTTGTCTCGCATTTTGACCTGCTACTGCTCGATGTCAATGTCCCGTTCATCAATGGATTTGAACTGCTTAAGAGTCTACGTGAGAGTGGTGATGATACTCCGGCTATCTTTGTCACTGCCTTAGTGGATGTCAGCTCTTTGAAAAGAGGCTTTGATGTGGGTGCTGATGATTATATCCGTAAACCATTTGATATGGATGAACTGCTGATCCGTATCCGTGTGGCTATCGAGCGTTCATTCGCCACTCACTCCAAAGAGGTACGCTGTGGAGCTCTAGTCCTGGACCTTCAGCATGAGAGCTTCACACTCGAAGGTGTGGACCTTACCCTCACTCCCTATGAGCATAGGATCTTGACCATGCTTATCAAACAGCCCGGACAGGTGGTGCGCAAAGAGGATATGCTTTATGAGCTTGCTCCTGACGAAGAGGCAAGTGGTAACGCTTTTCGCGTACATGTTAGTAAACTCAAAAAGATGGGTATCGCCATCGAGAACATTCGTGGAGTAGGGTATAAGCTCAATGCAGTATAAGAACCACTCGTTACTGCACTTCTTCTGGATCTATTTCGGAAGTGTCGCTATCTTGATCATCAGTGCGGGTACTTTCTATTTTTATGAGCAAAAAGCGGTCTCGCTCTCACATGAACATGATACTATCTTGCACTATGCGAAGATGCAGCAATACACGGGTAACAGTTATACAGAGCCACTTTTTAGTTTTGATATCAAACAACACTATCGACCTTGGTATGAGAAGAGCGTGATGCGAATAGAGGGTGAGTCTTTCATCTATGAAGCGCCTACACAAAGGCCAAACGAGTTTTTACTCATCAAAAAGCGTACGAGCGCATATGATGAGGTCCGTCGTGCATTACTTGTCAAGATCTCTACGACAGTCCTAGTCCTATTGGGACTGTTCTCTTTCCTTTCCTGGGTCCTGGCCCGTAAGGCCGTCCGACCATTAAAAATGATCATACGTAACCTGGATGTCTTTTTAAAAGACCTGGTCCATGATCTCAATACTCCTGCGACATCAATACTGCTAAATGCCAGACTTTTACGTACAAAAAGTGGTGCTAATGATGCTAAACGAATTGAGCGTATTGAGTCATCGACCAATGAGATACTCTCACTCTATAAAAACCTCTCTATCTTGTTGAACGAGCACAAGGTCGAATTGGTAAAGCAGGATATCGTAAGTATCATCACTCAGGTGAGTGAACAGTTTCAAGAACTTTACCCTGCCATACTCTTTAGGCTGGAACTTCCAACGGAGAGTGTACATAAGATCGATAGACAGACATTTGAACAGATCTTGAGAAACCTACTGGCAAATGCATGTAAATATAGCAGTGAAAGTGATCCTATGGTCGACATAGTGCTGGAGAAGAAGAGTTTGGAGATCAAAGACAACGGTATTGGGATGCGGCATCCTGAGAAGGTGTTCGAGCGGTTATATAGTGAACATAGTCAAGGGCATGGCATCGGCATGCATATCGTGCAGAGGCTTTCACAATCGATGGGTCTGGGTATCAGTTTTGATTCGGAGAAGAATGTCGGTACAAAGGTGATACTGGAGTTTGCTCATCGATAAGTCTGGGTCAGCTACAGGAGTCCTATATCAGTGAGTACAAATACATCATCATGAATGTGTAAGCCATCAATGATCATTATATATCCTGATCAATAAGATGACTCCTGCATTCACATCTTCTATGCCTAGTGAGGATACCTTTATCTTCCAAATATCCTGACCATTGACTTCATCCCTGCAAAAGATAGATCAGATACCATGTATAAATAGTCGAAGAAGCTTGTCTATCTGTTTTTCCAGGTCGATCTTCTCCTCGAACCATAAGGTGATCGGACCATCACTCATGGTATTGAACGTGTATGCCAGAAGCTTCAGATCTGCTTCTGACTTTTCTGGTGACATCTCACGTAGTATCTCTATCAACAGCGCATAGGTCTGCTGCATAGGTGTGTCTTTACCAGCATAGGCTTTATGATAGAAGAGTGGGTCTCCACTTAAAATAGGGTTATCGACAGCATTGCATTTATCCATATAATATTTGAACTTCAATCGGATATACTCTTTTAGTCTTGCTTCAGGCCCTGACTTGTCTTCGATAGAACGTGTATACTCTTTATAAAACTGATCTAGCTGATACTGAAGATAGGCATTGAACAAGAGGTCTTTTGAAGCATAGACTTTATAGAACGCTCCCACCGACATGCCGACATCCTTAGCTATATCGGTGATCTTGGTGCGTTCGAAACCGACCGTCTCAAAATAGGTCGTAGCACACTGCAATATAGTCGTCTGTTTCAGATCAAAGATCTTCTCTTTTAGTTTTTGCATCTACCACCTTTTTCTTTTTGAAGTATAGCATGATATTTAATGAACTATGAAGCATTAATAAAATAGTATAACAAATATAGAACTTAATTCATTATTAAATAGGTGGGCTTTATGTGGATGATCATTAGTTTCGTCAACCCAAGGAAAAGGGGATGAAGAGAGCTCTTTTTTTTATTATGCTCTGTACGCCATTTCTTATGGCATCAGAGAGTCTAAGTGGTCTTGTCATCTCCCAAAGTCAGCTTAAGATCTCCAGCAGGCATATGGGATACATCCAAAAGGTCGATGTCGATGAGGGCGACAGTGTCGACCGGGGGACACTGCTCTACACGATAGACTCTAAAGAAGTCGATGCGATGAAAGAGCAGCTGCTCCTCTCTTTGGACCAGGTCATCCTTTCCAAACAGATGTATCAAAATCAATATGCTCATGCAGACCTGCAACTACAGCGTCATAAAAGACTCTTTAAGAAAGATATGGTCGCCAAGGTCGACGTTGAGAGCCTTCGACTACAGACCAATGATCTAAAAGCCCTTATGCAGATATCGGATAAGCAAGTCCAGCAGATAAAAGTACGCTTGAAAAACGTGGAACATCAATATAGTTATTTGAACATAGTGGCACCGACAAATGGTGTCATCATCGAAAAAAATATCGATCAGGGTGATATCTCGATCCCCGGCATGCCAGCACTCATCATGGCTGACCTAGAGAAGCTCTTGATCGAAGCAGAGGTAACAGAATCTCTGATCTCACAACTCAGTATAGGTATGTCTTTGGATGTGGAGATACCATCCATCAAGCATAGAGGCAAGGGTAAGATCAAATATATCATCCCTTTCTCAGGAACCAGTGCACACCGTTTTAAGATCAAGATCGCGTTTGAGCACCAAGCCATCAAGGTCTATCCTGGTATGTATGTGAAGATATCCCTCATGGATGAGATGCGATGAAAGAGATCCCGACTACGGATGTCGCTGGTGTGTTAGCCAGATCGTTTCTACATTCACCTCTTACACTTCCGCTTATCTTTCTAATACTACTTTTGGGCTCTTACGCACTTACCCATATTCCTCGTAATGAGAACCCGCCAATGGTCGTTAGTGGTGCTACTGTCATCTTTCCCGTTCCCGGTGCTAGCAAAAAAGAGATAGAAGAAGGAGTCATAAGACCTTTTCAAAGAAAGATGAAAGAGATGACGGGTGTCTTCCATATTACGGGAACAGCTAAAGACAATAGCGGTATCATCACCATCGTCTTTGATGTCGGAGAGAATCAGGAAGCTTCCAATATCAAGGTGTATGATAAGGTCATAAAAAACCTTGATCTGCTTCCTGCCAGCGCACTGACACCGATAATAAAGACGCTTGACATCGATACGGATATCCCCGTAGTAGCTATAGCGTTTTATACAGCAGGTGATACTCTCGACATTGTCAGTCTGACAAAGTTCACTAAGGATATCGCTTACGAACTAAACACGCTTGAAGATGTCAGTTCCGCAAAGACTATTGGTGCTAGGTCAGAGCAATACAATATTCTATTAGATCTTCATAAGCTTTATCAGTATCGTCTCTCAGTCGGTCAGATCTTCGAGTCTCTTAAGGGTCTCTCGACGATAACACCCAGTAATAAAGTCTATACCCTTGATGATCAAGTCGTAAAGTTCAAAGTCCAAAAAGGAGTACTGGACATATCAGATATTGAAAACACACAATTACTTAATGTAGAAGGCAAAGATGTTTATCTTAAAGAGATAGCTACTATCAATAAGGGGAGTGATGTCCAACGTAAAGAAGAGGGCTATTTGAGTATACCCGATGTCATAGACTCTGCGCGACAGGTCACTGTCATCGTCTCAAAAGCCAAAGGCAGTAATGGTGTCATCGTGGCTGATCGTGTTCAGGAGCGATTAAAGTCGATGGGTCCCAAACTGCAAAAAAGTGGTGTCTCGTTTCTTATCACAAGAGATCATGGAAAGAGAGCCGATCATGCTATCGATGAGTTGATCATGCACATCTTCATCACCATTTTCATCATCATGCTGCTTCTTATGGTGACCTTGGGCTTCAGAGAGTCTATCACTGTTGTCATCACCATCCCTTTGATCTTGGCCATCACTGTACTAGTGACTTACGCGACCGGACAGTCGATTCACCGTGTCACCCTTTTGGCTTACCTTTTAAGCCTGGGTATTTTGGTAGATGCTGCGATAATCGTCATCGAGAACATCCACCGTCACATGAACAAGCATGGTGCCAAAGAGAAGTCATTGGGACAGATCTGTATTGAAGCTACGGATGAGATCGGAAGACCGACGAATGTCGCGACCATCGCTATCATCATAACTATTCTACCCATCTTGATGATCACTCAGCTCTCTGGTGAGTTTACGAAAGCCATCCCCTACAATCTAAGTACGGCTATGATCGCTTCACTGTTCGTCGCGTATATGTTCACACCCTATTTAGCCAATAGACTATTGAAAAAGCATTGACCTATGAGACGAATCGAAGATCTGATATACAGCTTATTGTATAGACCACGCCTGCAAAAGACACTTGTCCTTTTGACACTTCTTGCCTTTATTGGCTCTATCTTGATGCTTCCACTTGGCTTAGTCAAGGTCAAGCTACTACCGTTTAAGGACTCAAATACCTTTACTGTCTATGTACAGACGGCACCAAATAGTGCGCTTAAAAAGACACAGGAAGTGAGCCAGTGTATTATTAAGACGCTCAGTAAAAATCCGGAAGTCCTGAACATGGAACTCTTTTTAGGTCTGCCATCACCTATGGATCTGGCAGGTATGGCAAAGAACCTCGCATTTAACACAGGAGAAGAGTTTGCTCATATCGTTGTCAATATCAAGTCTGTCGATAAGCGAGATATCTCCTCTTATCAACTTGTCTCTTCACTCAGAGCAGATATTAAGAAGTGTGCCAAAGAGGATGAGCAGACGATCAATATTGTGGAACCTCCTGTAGGCCCGCCGATCGTCAGTGCTGTGGTCGCTGAGATCTATGGTGAAGATACGGATAGGTTATTTGAGCTTGCACTCGAAGTCGAAAAGATATTTAAGACCATTGATGGGCTTGTCGATACGACGATCTTTACAGATAGGCCTTACGATATGTATGAACTCATCATCGACAAAGAGAAGATGGCTTCGTACGGAGTGAGCTACCGACAGATCAATGAGATACTGTATGTCTCTTTTTCCGGAAAAGTCGCAGGTACGCTTAACCAGGAAGATATACTGGCGCAGACATCCCTTTATGTCCGTGTCGATGATGAACATCGTAGTATAAAAGAGTACTCATCCGATGAACTGATGACAAGACTGCAGCAGTTGACATTGATAAACCATCATGGTCTGCCTGTGGCTCTCTCAGAACTGGTCACTGTCGTTCCCTCTAGAGAGAGTGCTAGTGTCACCTATAAGGATTTGCGTAAGATGATCAGTGTCACTGCTGAGACGGACCTGGTCTCCCAGATCTACCCCTTACTTGAATTGCGTGATGCTTTCAAACAGACACTATCAGAACATTATGACATCACAGCGAGTGAGAAACTGAACCTTAGGCTCATCGACAGAAAGACAAAGGCTGTTTATGACATAGAATTTGACGGAGAACTGCAGCTGACATTTGATGCGTTCTATGAACTTGGCATTGCCTTGGTATTAGCACTCGTCTTTATTTTGATACTGATCACACTCTATTATAAGGACCTGCAGCTTGGTGCTATTGTGTTGTTCAGCAGTATGCTCTCATTTGTGGGCATCATGCTCGGACATCACATCATCAGCTACTTTACAGAGATCACGTTTTTCTTTACCATCACCTCGTTTGTCGGTTATATCGTGCTCATAGGCATCAGTTCAAGGAACTCCCTGCTTCTAATAGATTTCACCAAACAACTGCTGCAAAAAGAAGATATTGGCAAGACAAGAGCTATTGCTATTGCGACTGCGACACGGACTAAGCCTATCTTGTTGACAGCTTCGGCTATTATGCTGGGAAACACGCTGCTGGCGACCGACCCAGTATTTGGGGGAATGGGCGTTGCTTTGATCTTTGGTACGGTGACTGCAGTGCTGGGTTCATTGCTGATAGTGCCGATCTTTTTAAATAAAATAAGTGATGATAAGCTTATATAGGTAGATGAAGTCGAGTAAAAGTATCTCTTTAATACCAGGAAGCAGCGGAGCAGGAGGGTATACTCATATTGCCGGACATCTCAACTATATCAAGATGTTCTTTGATCTCTATTCTTTAGATGAATGAGAGTCAGTAGTCGATCTTCCGATTCTTTCCTGATGAGTTTGGACTAAGGGTCCAGACTCATCATTATCAGCCATTCTCTCTTTCTATAGCCCTTTCGAATGCTTCAAGATGGTTTTGGCTTCCTTTGAGAAGGTTGTCAAAGACACGGACGACATCTTCTGGCATACCCTCTTTAGCAGCCTCTATATCGTTGATATCAAGGACCTCGATGTCTTTACCGACGTAGAGTGCCTCACGTAAGTCGATCTTGCCTTGTATGATGAGGGAGTCATAGAGTTTTTGCAAGCTTTCGAGTTCAAAGATCCCGACACCGTCCTCACTCAGATCGACGTGTAGGGTATAGATGTCATAGGTATCACAAAGTCTGGCGACAGCATCGATGTGCTTCTGTTCGGAGAGTTGGATCATAGCAAAGGTGTTCTCATCCGGATAGACTTCACCGAGTGTGATGTAGACATCTCTGGCGACTTTCTCTTCTTGATAGATATAGAAGATCTCCTCTTTTAGATGCTCTGTCATTTCAGTGATATCTTCCGTCTTTCCTTTGCCTTTTTTACCTTTACCACCTTTGGCCTGTAGTGTAGTGGTACCCAATAGACCTATACCGGCTGTAATACTGGCAGTTTTGATGACATTGGATAAAAACTCGCGTCTATTCACTTTCATAATAAATCCTTATTAGATATATTCGTATGATGTATAATAACGGAAGAAGTGTTAGCTCACTGTTAAGAGTTTTTTGTGTGATATATGGGGGTCTTTAAAGCATTATCTATAGTAGCTCTACGCTATTTTTCATTTATAATAAATGCTAAGAGTCACTCTAGAGATCAGTATCCGATCTCTTGAGCAGGACTTTCACCTATCATGATCAGTGTGATCTTAGACAGGTCTGACAAAACGCCGATAGAGCATCGGCAGAAGGATCAGCGTCAACGAGGTAGAGGTGATGAGTCCGCTGATGACGACGATGGCCAGTGGTTCTTGTATTTCTGAGCCAGGTCCGGTCGCAAAGAGCATGGGAACGAGGCCAAATGCTGCGATCATCGCGGTCATCAATACTGGACGTAGTCTGCGTCTTGCTCCTTCGATGACAGCTTCATGGATGCTCATCTCTCTAAGCAGTTCATTGAAGTAGGTGATCATGACGACACCATTAAGTACGGCTATTCCCAGCAGGGCGATAAAGCCGACTGATGCGGGTACCGAGAGGTAGTTGTCGGTGAGAAAGAGCCCCAGAACACCTCCGGTAAGTGCAAGGGGCAGGGTAGCGAAGACCAATGCCGCCTGTAGGGCTGACTTGAAGGTGAAGTACAAGATCATAAAGATGACCGCCAGTGCGATAGGGACGACGATGGAGAGCCGTCCCATAGTGCGCTGCTGGTTTTTAAACTCTCCGCCATACTCCAGCCGGAAGCCCGCAGGGAGTGTTATTTCCTCTGTCAGTGTGGCTTGGAGTTCATCGACGAAACTGATAAGGTCTGTTCCTCTAACATTGGTCTGGATGGAGACAAATCGCTGTGCGTTCTCATGTTTGATCTCGACACTACCTTCACTGCGTTCTATAGTCGCGATAGCGGCCAGGGTGATTCGATTGCCATCAGGCAGCGTGATGTAGATCTCATCGAGCGGCATATTACTTCGATCGTAGCCGCCTTTTATCATGATCTCAAAACGTTTCATCCCGTCATAGATCTGACCACTTGGTAATCCAAGTGTGGATATCTGTAAGATGGTACCGGCATCGTCAAGGCTGAGACCATATTTGGCAAGTTTGTATTTGTCAAACTTTACTTGATGGTAGGCGACACCCTCGTTTTGACGCATATAGACATCCTGACTTCCTGATGTCGACTCTGCGAGTGAAGCGATCTTACTGCCGAGCTGGTTTAGCTGCTCCATATCATCACCAAAGAGTTTGATGATCACATCACCGCGTGAGCCGGTCAGCATCTCGGAGGTGCGCATCTCGATCGGCTGTGTAAAGCCATATTCTATCCCGGAGATACTCTCAAGGGTGAGTCTTATCTGTTCTTTAAGCCACTCACTATCATCTTGACGCCACTGCTCTTTAGGCTGTAGGACCAAAAAGACATCGGTGTCATTAAGTCCCATTGGGTCAAGCCCTATCTCATCTGAACCGCTGCGTGCGATGATGGAACGGATCTCGGGTACCTCTTTCATAAGCGTCTGTTGGATCTGTGTGTTAAGTGCGATCCCGGCAGGGATGCTGATCGAAGGGTCAGACTCTACCCCGAGCACGATATTGCCTTCATCCATCGTCGGCATAAAGGTCTTACCGACTTTAGTGAACATAAAGCCGGTGAGTATGACGATGATGATCAGTACGAAATAGATGCTCTTCTCATATTGAAATGCCCGGTGCAAGGTAGGAATATAGATGCGTGAGAGCGTCCGTACGAGCCAGGTCGCTTCCTCTGAGGGATCTTTTATCAGCCATCCGGCGATGACGGGGATGAAAAAGAGTGCAAAGATGATGGAAGCTCCGAGTGTGAAGACGATGCTCAAGGCTACTGGTGCGAAGAGTTTTCCTTCAAGGCCCTGGAGCATCAGCAGTGGTGAGAAGATAGTGATGATGATGACGATCCCGGCAATGATAGGCAGGCTTACCTCTCTTGCGGCATGAAGTACAAGGCGGGTACGGGTCTCATTACGATATTTTGGGTTTGCCAGCCAGGCTACGATGTTCTCGACCATGACCACGGCAGAGTCGACGATCATACCGATGGCGATAGCTATACCGCCCAGGCTCATAAGATTGGCACTGATATGAAACATATCCATCATGATGAAAGCACTGAGAACGGCCATTGGTAAGATAAGAGCGACGGTCAAGGCTGAGACCAAGCCTCCAAGCATCAACAGCAGTACGATGATGATGAGTATGACTGCCTCGATGAGGGCAGTCTGTACAGTAGAGACTGCTTTTCCGACAAGCTCGCTTCGGTCGTAAAAGACATCAAGTCGTGTCTCTTCAGGCAGTGTCTTCTCGATCTCTTGTAGTTTCTCTTTGACGATACTCACTGTCTTGGAAGCATCGGCACCTTTAAGACCAAGTATAAGCCCCTGTACCGCTTCTCCCTCTCCATCTTTGGTCACATAGCCATACCGTGTCATAGCGCCAATAGTCACCGTAGCGACATCTCTTATGTGGATAGAACTGTTCTCACGTTGGACGATGATGAGGCTTTTGATATCATCGATGCCTGTGAGTCTTCCATCTACCCTGACGATGATGGTCTCTTCTCCACGGTCAATACGTCCGGCACCATAGTTGGCATTGTTCTCACGTAAAGTACGTTGAAGCTCTGCGATGGTGATGCCATGTGCTGAGAGTCTGGCAAAGTCTGGCTTGACGACAAATGACCTCACCTCACCGCCAAGTGCATTGACATCGGCGACACCTTCGATACTTCGAAGTGCGGGGCGGATGACCCAGTCAAGCAAGGTCCGTTTCTCCATCAGTGACAGCTCCGGTGATTCGATGGTAAACATCAAGATCTCACCTAGTGGGGTAGTGATGGGTGCTATTCCTCCGGAGATATTGCTGGGAAGGTCCTCTTTGATGGTACTGAAGCGTTGATAGACCCGGTCTCTTGCCCAGTAGAGGTCTGTGCCTTCTTCAAAATCGATGGTGATATCTGTGAGAGCATATTTAGAGATAGAGCGGATGATCTTTTGATGAGGAATGCCCTGCATCTCAAGCTCGATAGGGATGGTGAGCTGTTGTTCGACCTCTTCAGGTGTCATGCCTGGGGCTTTGATGATGATCTTTACCTGAGTGGAGGAGACATCAGGAAAGGCATCGATGACCAGACGACTGTATGAGAGGATGCCATAGACTGCGATAGCGATAGCTATCAGGATGACTAAGATTCTCTGAGAGAGGGCAAAACGTAGTAATGACTCTATCACGTCTACTCCTGCTGTGCTTGCGCAGCACTTTTAAGTGCTATCAGGGAAGATGCAGCTATGGACATCGTCTTATCTAACTTGCCAGTGACATAGACCGTATCTGACTCTCGTGAAAGTACGGTGACTTCAACGACTTGATGACCAGACTGCTCCTGTTTAAAGATGATGTTCTTCCCCTCTAGGGTGATCACGGCATTGCTGGGTAGTCTCCATGCCTCTTTCTCTCTGAAGAGCATCGTGTTGATGCTGGCACCGCCGCGGCCGTCGCAACTCTCCTGCATCTTCAGGTGGATAGCTTTTGTCTGTGAACGCGGGTCGATCGTCGGTGCGATGGAGATGACGGAGAACTGCGTATTGTCACTGTTTAGCTTATCGTCGGCTTTGATGGTAGAGGCTGTCTGCCAGGGAAGTTCGACTTCTAGATGACAGAGTGCAGGGTCGACGAGTGTAGCCAGGCTTTTACCCTGTGGAAGGAAGTCTCCGCTGTTGACAGTCATATTCTCTATTTGCATCTTTGCCGGAGCGGAGAGTGTGATGTAAGGATGGGCTTTTCTCTCTCTGGTGATCTTCGTTATCGTCTTCTTATCCATACCGTAGCTGCGCATGATATCTTTGGTGGACTCTGCAGAAGCTGAAAGTCGAAGCATCTTGTTTTTTGTCTCAAGATAACGTTTTGACGCGACGACACCTTTCTCTGCGAGAGGTCTGAGCCTGTTCTCCACTTTTTGATAATAGTCCATATCGATGAGTAGACCGATGTATTGGGCTTGAAGCTCCAGAAGACGCGGGCTCTTAAGTGTGAAAAGTCGCTCACCTTTACGTACTGATGAATATTTGTCAATATGGATGGCTGTGACAAAACTGTCAGTATTGGCACTTATGGTGTAGTGTGAAGCAGGTGGGTTCATATAGCCAACGAGAAAATGTCCTAGAGGTACCTGCGTGACGGCTTCTGGGTTGACCTGCTTGACCTGTAAGTTTCCAGTGGAGATGATAGACCCTGCCTGTAGCAGAGATAGTAGACTTAGATATATAGCGATGATGATAGGTCTCATTTGGATTCCTCTGTCGGGTCGATACCCAGTTTGTCGTAGATAGCTGCTTGTGAAAGCAGGGCTGCATGTCTGATGTCGATGATCCTGTTTTGCAGTGTGAAGAGCTTCTGTCTGCTTTGTGCATATTCGAAGTAGGTGCCTTCTGCTCCGAGAAAGCGTTCCCTAAGCAGTTCACTTGCCTCTGTGGCTTTAGGTATCATCACCTCTTTAAGGGCCTGTAGCGAAGTCATACGGCTTTTTTGCTGCTTGTTAAAGAGACGTATCTGTGAAGATGTCTGTATCTCCAGCATTTGTGCATCCTCTTCAAAAGCTTGCTTCTCATAAAGTGCAGCAGACCTCTTTGCTTCGCGCTGGTCGCCATAAGGAAGGGGGACACGTACATAAGCCAGTGCCCGTTTGACATCCATCTCATCATCATAACCGATACCTGCGGTCATCTTGGGTAGCCAACTGTCGGCATATTGATAGCGCTGGCTGCTCTTATCTTTCTGCGCTTGCATCTTTAGCCATAGTGCAGAGTGCTCACTCCAGTGCTTCTCATCGATCTGTTGTAGCGTCAAGTCACTGCAAAGGGGATCATCTCCATACATCTGTGTCAGTGACCAGAGCCTCTCCAGGTCTCCTTCGAGTGTTTGTCGCATAAGTCGAAGCTGTAACGCGATCTCTTCTGTCTCTAGCTCACTTTGCAGTGATCTTGCCCGGTCAAACTCACCGCTCTCAACGCCTTGTGCGATGAGGGCATCAAGTGTCTTGTTACGTTGAAGGGCATCTTCTAGAAGTCTGCTGCGCTGTTTATCACTACAGATGGAGGTGTAATCACGATAGAGAAGTGTCTTAAGTCTGTTTAGTCGTAATCGTTCATCACTAAGCGATTCGCGTTTGGAAGCATCAAGATAGCGCTGCGTATCTTCAAGCGTAAACTCTTTCTCAAGTGCGAGATGGTACTCCATCTCTTCACGGTCTTCGTTTTTGGCATCTGCACGTGCCAGTACACCTTCAACACTGAAACCATCAGGTTCGATGCTACTGCGATCTTGTTCGTAGCGTGCTTGTGAAGTCAGTTGGGCCGATCTTGCAGCAGGTGATGCTTTGAGTGCGTGGATAAACTGTTGCAGTGATGCATTTTCTGCATAGAGTGAAAGGGTCAAGGTAAGTAGGATGAGTGTTCTCATCGAAATGGGTATCCCGGCATGGTGATGGTTCCTATAATATTTTAGATCGAGTCCTGTACCTTATGTTTAGGTACGCAGTGATCGAGATATCAAAAGGTCATAATATCCCGTAAAGTCTTGTAAAAAAGAGGGGGTGTTTATGCTTTTGGTGGAGAGAAGATAGTGAAAGCGTGGTCTTTTGAGTTATCAGTCTCATCATGATGATGTGCGGGAGTATGTAAAGGGACACAAAACGATGAGTCACCGTTAGTGATGAGAAATGGCTGATGAAACGATTGATGTTCCATGGCAACCGTGTAGGTGCCATGCTCTTTATCGATAGATAGGGAAGATGTAAAGCTGTTATGATGAGTGTTCTCTGCTGTATTGACAGTAAAGTCATGAAATACCACAAAGAGTAGTGCGATTATCATAAAAGCACTGAGTGATCTTGAGCTCTTCATCATCTATCCGTTTTTAGATCTATTTTACTGAATAGTACATGAAAAAACAAAATAGAAGATAAACTTTATCGATTAGCTGTTACTGTTGAGTGCAATACCTCAATATTGTTTAGTACAGACTATATCAGACTTTCATATTGAGGGACTCGCTATATCTGAGTCCCTTAGTGAGCAGAGATCAGTTCGACTTTTTCATATAGGCCGTGACAAGGACGATCTGCGAACCGTTGATCTTACCCTCGATGAACTTGGCATCATCGGTAAGGTGGATGTTCTTGACGACAGTACCGCGTTTTGCTGTGAAACCGGCACCTTTGACATCGAGGTCTTTTATCAAAGTCACGGTATCGCCTGCTTGTAAGATAGTCCCGTTACTGTCTCTATGGATGACACTCTCGCCAGCTTCTTCCGGTATGCCGGCTTCTGCCCAACTCTTTATATCGTCTTCGAGATACATCATATCGAGCAGCTCCTGCGGCCATCCCTCTGCACGCAGTGCATGAAGCTGACGGTAAGCCATCACCTGAACAGCAGGGACCTCACTCCACATACTGTCATTAAGACAGCGCCAGTGATCGGCATCAACTGTCGAAGGCTGCTCGATCTGCCCTTTACATGTGTTACATACATAGATGGCCTGATCTATCGAACCATCACTGGGTGTCACTTCATAGACACTAAGGTCACTATCAGCTCCACAGAGTTCACATATAGCACCACTACGCTCTTTTAAAGTCTCTTCTATATTCATATATCATTTCCTGAGATCTATTTGCCGTATTATGATCTATTTGAGCTTTATATTGATGGATATTATGATGTTTGTCAGATCGTAAGCAGGAGTGACTCACCAGTAGGGTTCCAGACCAATGGGCCGGTTTGATGTGAAAAAGGACTGACCGAGACTCATTTGAGCGCTTCTTTCTGCTCATCTCACCAGGTGACTTTAGGAAGTATGGTCAAATACTCTAGGTCAATGGCACCATTTTAGCAAGTGCTCCAGTGTGCATATGCTATGTGTCGATCAGCTCTTTTGTTACCTTGGCGAGTGATTTATATCTTAGGTCAACTCAGTTTCATCTAGTTGATTGTTGTGAAAGTCATGTTAAGTAAAAAGAGACTATTATATAGTACGATAACAGGGATCATAAGAGAGATGAATATCAATAAGGATCTGCTGGACTTGATGCAAGAAGGTGTTCAAGTCTGGGATGTAAAAGGGAAAAGGCTTTTCAATAATAGCCAAGCACTCGTACTTCATGGAGTCGATGCTGAAGAGATGCAGACGCTTGATGACATCACCTCAAAATGGACTTTTTATGATGATGACGGTAAGCTCTTAAGACCCATAGAGTTACCTGCGACAAAAGTACTACACACAAAAGAACCTCTCAACGACATAGTATTAAAGATGACCTCTCAAGAGACTACAAGATGGATAGTACAGAACGTCACGCCATTATTTGATGGCAAGGGAGAGCTTGAAGGGGTCATCAGCACTTGCGTGGATATCACACATCTGAAGTCTCAAGAGACAAAATATAAGAACATCGCCAATTATGACCCACTGACCCACCTTCCAAACAGATTACTCCTATCAGACAGGCTTGCTTTTTCCCTCTTGCGTGCAAACAGAAACAAGGACAAGGTAGCTGTCTGTATGATAGACCTCGATGGGTTCAAAGCGGTGAATGATACGCTTGGACATGATGCCGGAGATGTATTGTTGATAGAGGTGGCAAGAAGGATGCAAAAAGTCATTCGTCCCTATGATACAGTCGCAAGGCTTGGCGGCGATGAGTTTGTAGTCATCTTGGCAGATATTGCAAAGATCGATGATTGTGCGATCGTGCTTTATAGGGTGTTGAACATCTTAGCTTTACCCTACATGATCGATGAGCATGAGGTAAAGGGCATCTCGGCGAGTATAGGAGTAAGTGTATACCCCGATGATAAAGTCGAACCTGACATCTTGCTAAGACATGCAGATGTGGCGATGTATCAAGCCAAGAACAGTGGAAAGAACAGATTTACTTTTTTCGATGTGGCTTCAGATCAAAAGATCAGAGCCAATCATAAGACACTCGAAAGAATAAAAAAAGCTATTACCCAGGGCGACTTCTGTTTTTATTATCAGCCAAAGATCAATACTTTTACGGAAAAGGTCATCGAAGTAGAGGCGCTTGCAAGATGGGCACATCCATTTCTTGGTCTTTTGTCTCCAAATGAGTTCATGCCACTTATCGAGAATGATGAAAAGCTAAACAAGATATTTGACGAGTGGGCCATAAAAGAAGGGATCCGTCAGCTAGATGTATGGAAAAAAGAGGGCTTGTCCATAGAGATCTGTATCAACATATCACCCAGACAGCTCGATCAAAAGGACTTTGTATCAACGATCAAACAGATAGTCTCTCAAGAAGATATCGACATAGCGTTGCTTGCATACCTTGAGTTTGAGATACTTGATACTAGTTCACTCGAACAACTGAACAATGTACAAGAGGTCATATCACAGTGCAAAGAGCTTGGCATCACTTTTGCTCTTGGTCACTTTGGTACGGAAGAGTCCTCTTTGACGGCTATTAGAGAGTATCCCATAGATACGATAAAAATAGACAAGAACCTTGTGATGAGAATGCTTGATGACACTGCGGAGATGCCGATCGTTCAAACGGTGACGGGGCTTGCCAGTGCATTTGACATCTCTGCAACGGCTGTTGGCGCCGAGAGCATGGAACAGGTCTTATCACTGATAGAGATCGGATACGACGAGATACAAGGGTATGCGATCGCCAGACCTATGCCAAGTGATGCGATGAGGGATTTCATCATCGGTTTCACTCCAGACCCAAGATGGAGACTGGCGTCAAAGACATTGCCCTCAAGAACAGACTTTGATCTGCTTCTTGCTGAAGCAGATCATAAGTATTGGGTCCAATCAGTCATAGGTGGGCTGAGTAGAGATGGTCTTAGTGATGATGTTCTACAAGTCACCCATAAAGAGTGTAGATTTGGAAGATGGTTTGAAGGCTTCAAAGACCAGATGACTCCGGACCTGAGGGATCTCGATCATCTCCATCGACAAATACATGATAAAGTGCATAGGCTCTATGAGACATTGAAAAAAGAGAAGAGAGTCATAAACAGTGCAGAAGAGATAGAGCTTTTGCAGATGAGCGATGAGTTGACGATACTTCTGGCAAAAATAAAAAAAAGGTATAAGGATGAAAAAAAACATCTTAACCTGGTAAACAAGATCTTAGACAAAAGGGAACATCATGGAAGATAGTGGGACTATACTCTGGAAAAGTGACTATGACACAGGGGTCGACGAGATAGATGAGCAACACAGGATCCTGGTAAACACAATCAATGAAGCAAATAAAAGACTCTCAAAAGAGTCATCACTCGAGATGCTCGAAGATATCACACGAGATCTGCTTAGTTATGCTATCTATCATTTTGAGACAGAAGAAGAGATGATGCAAGACTATGATTATAAAGCATTTAGTCAGGAAGAGTATGAGACTCATATGAAGCAGCATAGAGATTTTTCTGCTCAAGTCGTTGCCGTAAGAGAGTCCATAAAAGTCAGAGATCCCATTAGCAAAGAAGCACTCATAGACTTTTTGACAGATTGGCTCATCAACCATATCAACAATACCGATAAAAGACTAGCAGCATTTTTAAAGACCAAGACGATCTAGCAAAGGTATTAGAACATAATATGCTCTTGTAGGCCATCATATAGCTTATACGAGATTGTCTACAGCGACTGGTAGGACCCTTCTGCTGAAATTAAAAAGAAGTAGCTAAGATTGAGAGGGAGATAGACATGAAGACGCTCTGTAAACTTAAAAAAGATGAACGCACCGATGATCTTGAAAAGATCATTCTGATCACTCTCACACCTAAATATATCTGTAAGAGATGCGTACGTGTTGCCAAAGCGAAGGGATATCTGTGTCATCCGATGAAGATGAGTAGTAGGTGATAGGCTACATATTGACCACAGCTTGATCCTCTATCCTCGTACTGACTTTTCCCAGCCATGATGAAGATCATGATTGCCCCAGCGCCCAACATTGTTGGGTAGCTATCTGTCTCAGGTCTGCTAAGTATGCATTTAGAACCCAATAAGAGACTTCACCTCGTTAAGACTCCGTTAAACTCAAATTAAAACAGCGTTAAAAATGAGATTCTATACTTTTGATATCAAACAATAGGAGTTCATCATGAACAAGAAAATTATTTTAAGTCTAACTGCAGCGGCCCTGCTGACATCATCACTACTCGCTTATAACGGACAAGGTCAGATGCAGCAAGGAAATAACCCTGGATATAAACAAGGTAAGATGATGCAGGGTCAAAAAGGCAGAGGTGGACCGATGTTCATCAAAACAGTCATGCGCCTTGATCTTAGTGATGCGCAAAGAACGCAGGTAAGAGCTATCATCAAAAAGAACATGGCAGATAAGCCGAATCCTAATGACGCATTTACAGACACATCGTTTGACAAAAAAGCGTTCATCGCATTGGCAAATGAGAGACGAGATGGCAGAGTCGAGGCAAGAGCCGATATGATAGAAGAGATCTATACACTGCTTGAGCCTTCACAGAAGAAGGATCTAAAGACTATGCTTGACATGAAAGATATCATGAAAAAAAACAAAGGCATGCATGGTAATAAGAAGTGTGATGCTAAAAGATGAGCATGATGCTGCATAGATCATTATCAGACCATGCTCGACTCGATGTTTAATAGCTCACTTACAAACTCATCGAGGGTATTGATGATAGAATTAGAAGAAGTAAAGAGAAGACTTGGAACAGAAGGTATTGAGATAAGCGATGGAGCTAGCATAGGCTCTATAGCTGGTGCAAACAAGATCTCTCCGTTTGAAGTCGTTGGTATCATCATCGAAAAGTAAATCATCCCTGAGGAAAGTCCAGTGATCAAGATCGCCATGGTAGAAGATGATACTGAGTTGGCAGAAGTCTTGACTCAGTATCTTTCTAAGTTCAATATCTCCGTTATAAACTTCGAAGACCCCTTCGTAGCTCTGAGTGCTATAGCCTTAGAGGAGTTCGATCTTATCATCTTAGATCTGACACTTCCGGGTATGGATGGCTTGGAAGTCTGTAAAGTGTTGGTGGAGAAGTATGATATCCCTATCATGATCTCCAGTGCCAGAAGTGACATAACAGACAAGGTCATAGCTTTAGAACTTGGTGCAGATGACTATCTTCCAAAACCGTATGATCCCAGAGAGCTTGAAGTCAGGATCAAGACGATCCTTAGACGTTATAACAAGAGTATGCCAACACTTGTCGAGGAGAAGAGAGAACTTTTTACTTTGGATGAAGCAAGACAAGAGATAAAAAAAGATGGCAGGTATATAAAGTTCACTCCCGCAGAGTTTCAGATAATGTCGTTGATGTGCAAAAGAAAAGGCTTTATAGTCTCAAGATATGACATCCTGGACAGTTGTGATCTTTTTAATAGTGATGAAGATAGCGGAAGCATAGCGGTGATCATCAATAGAATAAGACATAAGATAGAAGAAGACTCAAAAAGACCAAAGCACTTTTTGACTATCAGAGGTGTGGGGTATAAATTAATCGAATGAATAAAGACTCAATAATATTTACGATCACTACTACTTTCATGATCGCATTGGTACTGGTCCTAGTCAGTTTTGGCCTTCTCTATAAAGTCAGTGAGAATAGAGAAGAGCACTCCATGGCTAAAAGAAGTATGGAAGCGACAAATATGTTTTTGAGAGACTTTAGACATCATGGTCTGACACAAGAGTTGGAAGAAGACCTGCGGCTTATAGATCACTCGATCATAAGTGACCCTGAGCAGCAGAGAAAAATACTCAATGATCCAACTATCGACTATAAAGAATCAGATGTAAGAGGCAGAGGCAGGGTAAAGATCCAGCGATTTGGTCTTCATGGTAGATCTTATGTGCATATAAAGACTAGAGGTGGTGATATCATCTTGGTAAATGACAATCGACCTGAAAGTCACAAAGGGGCTATCCTTATCGCATTTGCCGTCATATTCCTGACCTTTGTCTCTTTATATCTTACGACACTAAAAAAACTAAGACCATTAAATACCCTAAAAGAGAAAGTCCAGGATCTTGGTGACGAGGAGTTCGATATCTCATGTGCAAGTGATAAAAAAGATGAGATATCACTGCTTGCCAATGAGTTTGACAGATCTGCCAAAAAACTCAAGAAGATAAAAGCGGCTAGAAATGTCTTTATACGAAATATCATGCATGAGCTTAAGACCCCCATCACAAAAGGCAAGTTCCTGACAGAGCTTCCTCAAACCCAGGAGAACACTACCAAGATGCAAAAAGTCTTTTATCGGCTTGAAGCACTTATAAACGAGTTTGCATCTATTGAAGAGTTGATATCTACTAACAAGGTATTAAAGAAAAAAAAGTATCACTTAATAGATATCATCGATAATGCTATGGACATACTGTTTGTAGACCAGGATAGTGTCGTCATCGA
>JADGEC010000142.1 GCA_016744575.1 Sulfurimonadaceae bacterium
ATCTTCATCGATGAAAGCCTTGGAAAGATACGCTGGTATAAGAACAATCGCTACAGCCATATCATCATCACACTCTACCGCTACATCGCACTCTACCTACTTTACAACTACGGTCTGCACCCTTCCCTGCGAGCACTGTTACACCTTGTCGTCGAAGTCCAACACGCCGATTACTTCAAAGATCTCGGTTATCGGCCACTTTATGAGCCGATGACAAAAGAGTTCGAGAAGCGTCAGATCATCAACCGTATTGAGAAGACGATCAGCCCGTACCAGCAACAGTTCAAACAGCTCAAGCCCTTCGGCGAAAAACTTGACCTCTCATCCTTAGAACAGTTCAGCCATGACTTCTACCTTCAGCTGAAACATCTCGATTATACAGAGGTATAAGCATGCGTGCACAAGAGATACTAGATACTTACATCGATAACATCATCCAGATCATCACCCCGTATGGAAGTGGAAGCGGTTTCGTGATAGACGATCTTATCATCACCAACTCTCATGTCGTCGACGGCCTCTCGGAGGTGGTCATCAGTGCAAAGAAGCTGGGACGGACCAAAGCCCATGTCATCTATGATGATCCCAGTAACGATCTTGCCTTTATCCGTATTCCCGAGATGTCCATCACCAATATCCTCTCCCTCTCCTCCTCAACAGTAAGTGATGGTGATAGCGTCGTAGCCGTCGGTCACCCCTACGGTCTAAACTACTCTATTACAGAGGGAATCGTCTCCAAAGCAGCCAGACTGCAGGGAGAACTCGAGTACATACAGATCGACGCTGCCATCAATCCGGGAAATAGTGGTGGACCACTTTTTAATGATAACGGTGAAGTAATAGGGGTAAACACCTTCATCATCCTCAACTCGCAAAACCTTGGTTTTGCCCTGCCCTACTACTATGTAGAAGAGGCCATCACCGCGTTCAAAGCACTAGAAAAAGATGATATCATCCGCTGTTTCTCCTGTAAGAACCTTGTCCGCGAAGCTGACATAAAAAATGACTACTGCCCAAAATGCGGTGTAAAACTCGATATCGCCAAAAAACGGCGCGAAGGGTATACACCTCTGGGCGCTGTCGCTCTGCTCGAAGAGGTCATAGAGGCAATGGATGTCGATGTCACACTAGCAAGGCGGAATCAGCGCTACTGGCGACTCGATGAGGGAAGTGCCAAGATCGACATCAACTACTATGAGAACGGTGTGATCATCGGTGATTCAGCACTTTGCCGGATTCCACAGGAGAAGATCGAAGAGCTTTATGACTTTCTTCTTGCTGAGAACGGGGAACTGTCCCATCTTCAATTCTCTATCAACGAGAACATCATCTATCTCTCTTATCTCATCGTCGACTCCTCTCTGACACTTGATGAAGGGACTATCGCCTTTAACCGCCTAAAAGAGCTGGCTGATCATTATGACAGTGTACTAATAAAAGAGTTTGATGCAGTAGAGCTAAAACATGATGATGATCTGTGACTGGTATCTACACTCTTTTGTGATGATCTGCTGATTTACATCTGATATAATATAGCCTTATGATATTCGATCTCCTGAATAGACTCTATAAATCGATTGGAATTGCTTCAAAGACCGTTTTTGGCTATAATAACCTATACTAATATTAATTCACGAAAAGGATCATGATAATGGCAACTAAATTCTCTATCCCACTTAGACAAGATGTCGATCAGGCACTTGAACGTATTCGCTCCAGTATCGTCGAGACAGGAGGTGAGTTCTCCGGAGATGTGAAAAGCGGAGTCTTTTCAGGTTCGACTGCTATGGGCCTTATCGCCGGTAACTATCTGGTCGAAGATGAAGAGATACTCATAGTCATCACAAAAAAACCTTTTATGCTCTCTAAGATAGCCATAAAGTCTACAATGCAGGAGTACCTAAGCTAGGTCCACTCCTCTGTTGCAATATCTTCTGCGTGATCTCATCTTTTTTTGGAAAATCTGCCCCCATGCTGATGATAAACGATGATGCCTCTTCCAGGTTCAACGAGGTACTGATAATAAGGTCATCACGTATTAGCACCGTATAACCACTTGTCGGATTTGGTGAAGTCGGTATGAACAGGACACTTACACCTTCATGCTTATTAAGGACATACGCTGGTACCCAGATATTTGATTTCGGATACTCTACCAGGACTACCTCTTTTTTTCCATTTTTATCACTGTTTGAAAATAGGTTGGCTACTTTCTTTGCAACTGAGTAAAGTGTA
Source organism: Sulfurimonadaceae bacterium (assembly GCA_016744575.1). Classification (GTDB taxonomy): domain Bacteria; phylum Campylobacterota; class Campylobacteria; order Campylobacterales; family Sulfurimonadaceae; genus BB26. The sequence goes on from JADGEC010000142.1 coordinate 2,236, forward strand.
CGAATAGCCGGTATCTTGTTAAAGATACGGTCCAGTATCGATACGATAAACGATTTTCCATATCGTTCTATAGAGAACCCGATCACAGCAAAAAGAAGAAGCACAATGATCATCAATACTATCGTCACCCAAAAGGAGTCTGTAAAGTCGTGTAGCCTGAGATAGGCACTGATACCCAGACTTTTAAGAAAATTGACGACGATGAGCACTAAGACAAGTGGGAAGAGTGAGATCCCGCCTACAAAGATATAACGCAGTAACTTCTTCCATGACCGTGTCGTCAACACAAGATATCGTCTCATCGCTCTCTGATCCTCTTTTCATCTATATATATACATGCGATTATACTTTAAAAACATAACAGCATGCCACAGTAAGTCGTGATATAAGGAAGCTTTGATTACAATACCAAAAATTCATAGTGAGTGAGAAACCTGATGTCAACAAACCCTTTTATAGCTTTTGAGATCGATCTGGAGAGTTTCATCTCGACCTTGACCTCTACCCTTGAGCAGAACCGAAACAGTATTGACAGCCTGCTGAAGATAGAGCAGAAGCGTTATCAAACGTTCATCAAACCCTTTGAGATGATAGATGAACGACTAGACCAGCTTTTTACACCACTTTCTCATATCAATGCAGTAAAAAACTCGGAGCTCTCTCAAAAAGTCTACAGCGACGCGATCCCTCTGATGAGTGCCTACGGTACCGAGATAGGACAGAACCTTGCTATCTATGAAGCATTTACGAGTATAAAGTCACACGAGTATGCGACACTCGATGAGCAGCAGCGCCGTGTCATCGATCTAAACATCCTGCATTTTGAGCTAAGCGGTGCCCATCTTGATGAGAAGAGCAAAGAGCGTCTCAAAGAGATCAATCTGCGTAAGAGTACACTTTCAAATGACTTTTCGCAAAACGTCCTGGACGCGACCAATGCCTACGAATACATCATCGATGATGAGAAGGATGTGAAAGGAGTCCCCGCCAGTGATCTGGAGTCAGCTCGTTTTGATGATGAAGGCGATACAAAATACCGTTTCACGCTACAGATGCCCTCTTATCTCGCCTATATGACCTATGGACCAAACTCTGAGATACGTGAGGCTATCTACAAAGCCTACACGACACGCGCACCAGAGAACGCCGCTATCATCGATGAACTTCTCTCACTTCGTCAAGAGATGGCGAAGCTGCTTGGTTTTGCCAACTATGCCGAATATTCCATCGCTGCCAAGATGGCACCAAAGACCGAAGATGTCCTCTCCTTTTTGACAGAGCTTGCTACTGCTTCCAGATCTCAGGCACACAAAGAGCTCGAGACTCTTCAAGCTATGACTGACCAGGAGCTTCAGAGTTTTGATACTGCCTACTACAGCGAGATACTCAAAAAAGAGCAGTATGAGCTTGATGAGGAAGAGTACCGTCCCTATTTTGAACAAAACTCTGTAGTCCAGGGCTTTTTTGAATTTCTCCACTCTCTCTTTGGCATCAGTTTTCGTAAAGTCGATGTCAGGCTATGGGATGAGAAAGCTACCGCTTACGACCTTTATGTCGATGATACGCTTCGTGCAAGAGTCTATCTTGATCTTGAAGCACGAAAAGACAAACGCGGTGGGGCCTGGATGCATAACTGGCAGAGCCACTGCCGTGATGAGAACGGTGAAGAGCAGCTTGCTTCTGCCTTTATCGTCTGTAACTTCGCACCCTCAAGCGAGACCACATCTTCTCTTCTCAGACATGATGATGTAGTGACCCTGTTTCATGAGATGGGACACGCCCTGCACCATATGCTAAGTACCGTAGATGAGAACAGTGTCAGCGGTGTAAACGGTGTCGAGTGGGACGCAGTTGAGTTTCCATCACAATTTCTCGAGAGTTTTGCTTTTGAACCACAGGTATTAAGACTTTTTGCAAAACATCATGAGACCGGTGAAATACTCTCAGAAGTGATGATAGAGCGTCTTGTCCGGGCCAAGAACTTTCTCTCCGCAATGGGAATGCTTAGGCAGCTGGAGTTCTCTCTCTTTGATTTCAGACTCCATATGGGAGATCATAAAGGTGATGAAGTCCAGATTCTTCTTGATGAGATAAGAGAAGAGACCGCACTACTAAGACCTCCTACATACAATAAGTTCCAAAATGGTTTCTCTCATATCTTTTCCGGAGGCTACGCTGCAGGATACTATAGCTACAAATGGGCAGAGGTACTAAGTGCAGATGCTTTCTTCGCTATAGTGGACCAGGGGATCTTTGATACACAGCTCGGTAAGGACTACCTCAATATCATCTTAGCTCGAGGAGGAAGTACCAGCATGCGCGAACTCTTTCATGAGCTTATGGGACGAGACCCCAAGAGTGAGAACTTGCTTAGGCTTAACGGCATAGCATGATCCGTACGTTGATTGCTCTTGCGTTGATGATCACACTACTGATGGGAGATGAGAAAGTGAGAATCGCCACCTATAATGTTGAGAATCTCTTTGACCTACAGCATAGTGGCAACGAGTATCTCGAGTACATTCCAAATACCTCCTGGCAGTGGAATCGAGCCAATCAAAAAAAGAAACTACACAACATCGCTCAGGTCATCACCGATATGGCACCAGATATCATCGCCCTACAAGAGATAGAGTCCCTACGTGCACTTAAAGATCTCAAAGATGAGCTAAAACGACAAGGGCTCTACTATCAGCACTATGCTTTTGCCGGAAGAAAAAAGACAACGGTCAAGGTCGCACTGCTCTCAAAACACCCCATAGAGTACAGCCGAGAGATACCGATCTCTTCGAACCGAAGATACCGTTCTATCCTTGAAGTGAAAGTGAAGATCAATAATAGACCTCTCTATATCTTTGTCAATCATTGGAAAGCCAAATCCGGTCCGGAAAGCCGACGCATCGCTTCAGCAAAAGCAGTGCATAAACGTATAGGTGAGTTGGGACAAGAGAAGCCGATCTTGATCATGGGTGATCTGAACTCTCATTATGAGGAGTACATACTCTTTAAAAAGAAGCGTAAGCACAATGACACAAAAGGTAAGACAGGGATCAATCATATACTTGGGACACTGTGTCACGGAAAAGCAACAACGCGTAGTACACTAAAAAAAGATCGGAAGTGTTCTTATAATCTTTGGTATGATCTTCCAAAAGAGGAGCGTTGGAGCCACATCTATTACAACAAAAAAGAGGCGCTTGACCATATGATCATTACAGCCGGGCTGCTCGATGGTAAAGGGCTTGAGTATCTACCAGGAAGTATAGATAAGTTCACAGCAGATTACCTCTTTAAAAAACGATATCTCTACCGATGGCAACGAAGTAAAAAATACCCCAAACATCATACTGGAAAAGGCTATTCTGACCACCTCCCCATCTATGCCACATTTTTAGTGAAATAGACTATAATCACTCTATGAACACTTCACCTTTGATCAAATATCTTAGCTGTCAACTATATAGCGCTATTATCCGCGCCAGACTGATCGAGACAAAAGGTGATATCGAACACCTACATAGATTTCGTGTTGCCATACGAAGAAGCAGATCCCTTCTCAAGTTATATCTACCTGATGCATACGCCATCATTTCCGTTCTCAAAGAGATAGTGCAAAAGACCAATGAACTACGAGAGCTTGATGTCTTTTTACTCACACTGAACAGTGATGAGTATCCAAAACTGACAAAAAGGATCAAAGAAGTCCGTGACAAACGATTTGAGATGATCTGGTCAGAGAGTTTTGCCAATGAGACTATCTCTTCGCTAAACAGACTATACGACGAACTTCATAGATTACCTATCGATATCACTGATAAGCGACTGACCACTAAGAGTGAGAAGTTCTATGCAAAAAGTCTAAGATCATATAATAGACTTTCAAAAGATGAGTCAGCTGATAAGCTACATGAGCTAAGGATACGCTTTAAGATCTCCAGATATTCCTTGGAGTTCTTGAATGAGAGCGGTCTGCATGACGAACAAGCGAAGATCAAAGAGTGCAAACAGATACAAGACCATTTCGGCGATATCCAAGATGTGTCCAATCAACTGCAATGGCTAAAGCATTTTTGTGATGAGAACCCGATCAAAGAGTGTAAAAAGCTTATAAAGGAGCATAAGCAATACCTTCATTCATTAAAAGATCAGTTGTCATCATAACTGCCAATCTATTGGCCTTATACCATTAGTAGTCAAATAGGCATTAGCCTTTGTAAAAGGTCTTGATCCAAAGAATCCCCTATAAGACGAGAGTGGGGATGGATGCGGTGCACGAAGTATGAGATGCCTACTCTCATCTATCAATTTTTCCTTCATTTGAGCCGGTCTTCCCCAGAGGATAAAGACCACATGCTCTCTCTTTTCACTAATAGTTTGGATAACAGCATCTATAAACGATTCCCACCCTCTGCCTTTATGAGAGTTTGCCTCACCTTTACGGACCGTTAACACCGTATTTATAAGAAACACACCTTCTTGTGCCCATTTGGTTAGATCTCCACTAGTTGGAGATAAAAATCCAAGGTCATCACTGTACTCCTTAAAGATGTTCAAAAGAGATGGAGGAGTCTTTACCCCTTCTTGAACTGAGAAAGCCAGACCATGAGCTTGTCCAGGCCCATGGTAAGGGTCCTGACCAATGATCACGACTTCTACCTTATCTAACGGTGTAGTATTAAAAGCATTAAAGATATTCGTATCTGTCGGATAGATAATATATTGCTTCTTCTCTTCGACTAAAAAAGATGTTAGTTCCGAATAATAAGGTTTTCTAAACTCGTCATCAAGCACATGCTTCCATGTAGATTCGATCTGTAGGTCAGTAGTTAGATTATGCATAATGGATTATAGTCAGAAAAATAAAATGTTGAATAAATTGAACGTTTTCAAAGCGCGTGACAGTTGCGAGACCGAGAGCGAAGCGATAGGCGACGCTGTGTCACCACTATCGTCTATGCAATACATCGTGAAATAGAAAAATTCAAGCCTATAGAGATAGTCATTCGTATATACAGTTGTCAAGATAAAAAGTAAGTAGTAAAATTGTAATAATTATGATGATATGTTTGGATAGATGCTTTGTAGTAGTAAGTGATGTGTGATTGATTTGATTGTTGTATTAGAGTAGGTTCCAATTCAACTAGGCGGCGACCTACGTTCCCACTCTTGCAAAGAGCAGTATTATCAGCGATGAAGGGCTTAGCTTCCGGGTTCGGGATGGAGCCGGG
>JADGEC010000226.1:0-1426 GCA_016744575.1 Sulfurimonadaceae bacterium
CGACAACAGCGTTAAAGGTTTCAGATCTCTACATGCCAAGTTGAAGAAGATCTATAAAAAAGAGATCGAAGACAATGTCTTTATCTTTGAACCGACAGGCAGTTATTCAGAAGCATTACGAAAGTACTGTTATCAGCAAAAGATCAAATGCTTTATCATAAATCCTAAGCAGTTTAGTAATTACGCTAAGGCATTAGGTGTGGAAGTGAAAAACGATATCGAAGACGCTAAAGTCCTCTCTAAAGCACTTCATCTCGCCAAAGACGATCAAGTCAAGGTTCCCGAGTATGACGAGGATGTAGAGCTTATCAAAGAGTTGATGAGCTATTATAAGTTCACTACTAAACAGACTACGCAACAGAAGAACCACCTAGAGTCTTTGAGTAGTAAAGAGGGAAGCAGTTTTGCGATAAGAGAGCTTAAGAGGTCCATCAAAGACTCTAAAGCAAAAGAGAGCCGTATCATCGAGCAGATACAGATCATCATAGACAGTAATGCTATGTACAAAAATGACTATGCGAACATCATCTCTATAATGGGTATTGGACAGATCGGAGCGCTCTCTCTTTTACATCTCTTTTTAAAATACCCTGAAGCTAATCAAAGACAGATCACTTCTTTGACTGGACTGAACCCGATCTATAAACAATCCGGTACTTCCATCCAATCAGGATATAAGATATCCAAGACCGGTGCAAAGACATATAGAGGTTCTTTGTTTATGGCAGCGATGAGTGCCATTCGCCATGATCCAAACTTCAGGGCTTTTTATGAGCGCCTTAAAGCCAATGGAAAACAGACGACCCAGGCTCAGATCGCAGTGATGAGGAAACTGATCATCACGGCTCATTCACTTTATAAGAACGATCAAAAGTATGATGTGAACTACAATGCTCATCGATTGAAAAAGGTGGCTTGATATTGAGATGGATCAGTTACTGATCGTAGCAGTTTTATCAGAAATCATAGGTGGCGACTGACCCTAAATTTAAGGAGATGTCAGTGAGCAAGGTCTGGGAAGTCTTTTGGCGATTTTTAGCACTAGGTCTCGTAAGTTTTGGGGGACCTGCTGCACATATTGGATATTTTCAAAAAACATTTGTTCAACAACTCAAATGGATAGATGAAGCCTCTTATGCAAAGCTTATCTCCCTTAGTCAATTTCTACCGGGTCCTGGATCAAGTCAGATAGGTTTTGCTATTGGACTTCGATATGCAGGATTCTTCGGTGGTGTTGCAGCCTTTATTGGTTTTACCTTTCCATCTTTTTTACTACTATACCTTCTCGCTACTACAAACATACAAGAAGGTACTGATAGTCTATTTTACGGTATTGTTTATGGACTAAAACTCTTAGCTGTCGTTGTTGTAGCAGATGCGACGCTTAGTATGTTTAAAACATTTTGTAAAGAGAGATCATCAATCA
>JADGEC010000226.1:1436-1865 GCA_016744575.1 Sulfurimonadaceae bacterium
GTTTATGGATGCAGATGACTCTTTTGCTTCTAGCTGCCTTTGTTGGTGTTTTTTTTAAAAAAGTAACCATAGATGAAAAATGCAAAACAAAAAAGAATTTTAAGATTCTACCTCTAACTCTATTTTTCATTTTCTTTATTGGCTTACCTTTACTAGCGGTGACATCTCCGTTAATTGATATTTTCTCCAGCTTTTATCAATCGGGAAGTCTTGTATTTGGTGGAGGTCATGTTGTATTACCTCTACTACAACAGGCAGTTGGAGACGCTATATCTACAGATCGTTTTTTAGTGGGTTATGCTGCTGCTCAAGCTATACCTGGCCCTATGTTCACACTATCTAGTTTTCTAGGAGCAGAACTATTACCTGAAAATCAATTTTTAGGAGCATTGATAGCTACCTTAGGTATCTTTTTACCAGGACTATTAT
>JADGEC010000143.1 GCA_016744575.1 Sulfurimonadaceae bacterium
TGACAGCAACATGTTGTCTAGTGCCGCAGAACAAGTCGGACTAGAGCATATGACGATGGACCAGATGGGAAGTGCCATCATGGCTGCTGGTGAAGAGCAAGGTTGGAAGATGACTGAGTTCAAGAACAATGAGATGCTGGCTGAGAAGTTTGGTGATGATGAGGCGAGTGCCAGTATCAAGTATGATGATGAGGGATTCGATGTCCACAGTGATAGTGAAAGTGGAGCTGTTGATGATCTTAAAGAGGCTATCATGGATAAGCTATCTGGAATGGTCGAAAGTCACTAAAAGGTCTTAAACGACCTTAGTACAAAACAGATCGTCTTCTTAGAAGCTATAGCCTACTCCAAAATAGGTGTAGCTGCTTTCAAAGCCGATATCAAAGTAAGAGATGACATCAGGTGTATCGACACCTGCAATAGTCGCTTTTACCTCTTCTACTTCCCATCTCTTATAGGTATGCCCGATATTGAGATAAAATGCTGACCAGAAGCTCTCTTTATACTGTTCAGACAGAGTGGCAGGGTGAAATCTCAGACCAATATCAAATGCTTTGTAACTTCCTTTTGCATCCATAGACGACCTGACTATAGCATTCTCTATCTCCCCGACCTGATAAGCATAGATACCGGTCACATACAGATCCAGGTAGTCGGTAAAGTCATAACCACCCTGAAGACTTAGTCCCAGTTTATAGGTAGTCATCTCGGTCTTGGTCTCTTGTAGCAGTTCTGTGTAGAAGTCCATGGCTTCGAGATAGTTCTCCATCTCCATCATAGGTGTCGAGATGCCGGTCATCATACCAAGACCGAGATATCCTCTCTCATCTTTAAGTACATCATAACCGACTCCGATGTCAAGATCTACACCACGCACTTCATAACTGCTGGGAACCGGTACAAAATTTGACAATACTTCGTTGGGTGTCGTGCTTGGAAGGGTTATGGGTGCGTTGATCGGAAGTGTCGGAGTAGATGTGTTCATGATGGTATTGATGACGTTAGTAAAGGTGTCTACCTGCTCTGAACTATAGAGGTCAAGGTTTCCAAATAGATAGATATTTGAGTCATTGATATTATAGTGTTGCTCATTTAGAGTGAGTACATCGATATCAACACTGACTGAAAGATCATATAAGTCATCGACTCCCTGCGTACTCTTGAAGTCTCCTTTACCGACTCTCACATCTAAAGCACTCATATTTGAGCTTAGCACACTTAGTAACACTAACGATAAAGATCTTTTTTTCATAGTCAAAACTCCTGCTGACATTGTAAAAGATGTTCTCTTAACGGCTTATTATTTTATTTACTTCTATATAATATTATATCTGATTATAATAGTCAATCGCTCTTTAGTATTGGGCTTTTTTGGTCGATATGATTTGATAATAACTCTCGTTAAGGATCTATTATGAATGAGCTACAAAGTTATCAGTCACTTGATGCCTACCGCTCTCATGACTTGAACATCCAGATGCGTACCAGCAGTGGGGATACGATAAACATGGATTTTTCAAATTCCCAGAGTCTCTCTATGGAGCAGAGTCAGCAAGGTGGTAGCAAGTCGAGTAGTTTCTCTTTTGCTTCGATGCAGTCATATAGTTTTAAGATGGATTCCAATGGTCTCGATGAGCAGGACAAGCAGGAGATCCAGGAGTTTATGCAGATCGCACAACCCTACATAGACAATTTTATGAAAGAGCTTGAAAGTGGGGAGCAGCATACACCGATGACTCAGATCGCCAGATCTATTAGCGATATCTTCACTCCCTTGAACGAAAGACCGCAAGAGAGTAAAGACTTTGCTAAACAGGGTATCGTCGACCTTATCGACAACGCCTTGAAGCAGTTGCAGCAGAGTGAGAAGCTTATTGGAGAGACCCAGACCTTCTTAGATAAGATCTTGGAAAACATGAATAGCTTCGAATCGATGCTTTACGCCTAAAAAGATAGTTTTTTCAGCATATATTTGTAAATAATGCTATATATTATAGTAATACATAGTAAAATATAGCAATATCAACTGAATGTTGAAAAAGGGTCCCTCACGTGTTAAAAAAAATATTGTTACCTACTATTTTAGTGCTTTTAGCTTATGGTTTCTGGGTCAGTCCGGATTTTAAAGAGATCGCAGCCGGTGTCGCGATCTTCTTGTTTGGTATGTTATCACTGGAAGAGGGGTTTAGAGCGTTCTCCGGAGGTATGTTGGAGAAGATCTTAAAGCGTTCTACAGATAAGCTCTATAAGAGTCTTAGTTTCGGAATGGTCGCTACGACTTTTATGCAGTCAAGCTCACTGGTCTCCGTATTGACCATCTCCTTCCTGGGGGCAGGTCTGATCGATCTTGCTCAAGGTATCGGTATAGTCTTTGGGGCTAACATCGGGACGACGACTGGGGCCTGGCTTGTCGCAGGTCTTGGTCTAAAGGTGAAGATATCTGCTTATGCGATGCCTATGCTTGTATTTGGTGTCATCTTGATCTTTCAAAAAAGTAAAGCGATGAAGGGTATGGGTTATATCCTTGCCGGTCTGGGATTCCTGTTCCTTGGTATCCACTATATGAAAGACGGGTTTGAAGCCTTTAAAAGTACTATCGATCTCTCGGCATATGCCGTCACTGGTCTCAAAGGGCTTTTTATCTTTACCGGTATTGGTATCTTTGCGACAGTCGTCATGCAGTCATCACATGCCACACTGGTACTTATCATCACCGCCTTGGCTGCGGGACAGATCTCTTATGAGAACGCACTGGCTTTGGCGATAGGTGCGAATGTAGGTACGACTATCACGGCTATCATCGGTGCGATGAGTTCCAACATCGAAGGAAAACGGCTGGCAGGTGCTCATCTTATCTTCAATGTCGTTACCGGGCTTATAGCCATCGTCTTCATCCATCAACTCATCTATATGGTGGACCATGTCAGTAGTGCAGTAGGGATAGCTGATGATGACTATACCCTGAAACTTGCTGTATTCCATACCATCTTCAATCTTATCGGTGTGCTAGTGATGATACCGTTCATTGGCAAGCTTGTCACCTTTCTGGAAAAAGTGCTTCAAGAGGGGAGCAAAAAAGGAGATACGAGCATCGATACGGTCAGATATCTTAATGACTCGGTACTTGAACTTCCTGAGACGGCTATGGCTGCCATCGTCAGAGAGACAAAACATCTTTATGAGAACGCGTTCGAGATCATTACACATGGTATAAATCTTAGAAGAAGACATATCGTCTCATCGATGGAGCTTGATGAGGTCGTCAAATACTCTTATAGTGATGATGCATTGGATATTGATGATTGGTATAACCGTAGGGTCAAAGGTATCTATGGGGATATCATCGATTTCTCTACCAAAGCGCAATCGCATATGCCTGCTGCCTATATTGATAGGCTTTACAGGATAAAACTTGCCAACAGAGATATCGTTGAAGCTGTGAAAGACACTAAACATCTGCAGAAGAACCTCGTGAAATATTCTGTGAGTGCAAACGAGCATATTAAAGGGCAGTACGACACTATAAGAAAAGACTTGGCTGAACTGCTCAGAAACATCAACATAGTAGCAACAACGGATGAAGAGGATATAATAATTCTATTGCTTTCAAAAGCGAAAGTACATACTGAGAAATATGATATTCTCGCAAACGGTACTCTAGATCATTTGATCCGGGAAGGTCTGATCACAAACGAGATGGCTACCTCATTGATGAATGACAGTGCTTATGCCTATGAGATCAGTAAAAATCTGATCGCGATGGCTGAAGTACTCTTTACTGACACACTTTGCGGAGTAGAAGAGCTTTGTGAAGAAGATGATATGGTCATCAGTGATGAAGATGTAGATCTCATATTAGAGAAAAAGGATGCTTCATGAAAATAAAGGACTTTATAAAGAGTGTCAAAGAGTCTTTAGGGCTTGATGATGTTAAGAAAGCTGGTAAAAAGAAATCGATCAAGAGTCTTTTGAAAAAACTCTATGAACAAAAAGAGAAGATACAGAAGGCATTACATAAAAGACCGGACAAAAAGAAAAAGAGTGACTTGGAAGAGGAACTCGCTATCATCACGTTTCAGATAAAGAAAGGTGAGAAGATACTAGATAGACTCAACGCTTGATCGTAGTGTCTTCAGTCACTCTGCGCGACTTTGAAGACTCCTTACTTCCTTATTGATACCTCTAATGGCGGGTCTTGTCCTACAACAGACCGCTAGCCACTTTCCCTGGAAAAAGTCATAAAACATCCCTTAGTAAAAGCACTATTAAGAGAGATGACCATCATGTAACCATGTCGTAATGATCCAAGAGTAAAATCCAAACAGAGATTCGGCATTACTACATATTTTAGATAGCGCTATGAAGATGTCGATTTACTCCTAAGTGAGAAAGGATTGTCTGTGAACATGAGGATTTTGATCAACGATCTTAAAGCATCTATGGGATTTAAGGACTCTGATATATCTAGTAAGAAGAGATCTATCGTGAGCCTTTCAAAAAAACTCCATGAGAGAGAAGTGAAGATCAGAAAAGAGTTGGGTGGTAAGTCGGAGACAAAGAGGAGAAGCGAACTCGAAGAAGAGCTTCAGATCATAGGTCTACAGATCAAAAAAGGTGAGAGAATACTCGTTAAGCTTAGTCCATAAGAGAATTTATAGCAAGCCCTTGATGGGGATTCGTATCGCCATTACTTCAGTGTCTCGACATATTTTTGAAATGCCTCTGGACCGATAAGTCCGAAAATAGGATCGCTTAAGAAAAGTTCCTGTGGTGTGAGAAAGAAGATCGCCGGATAGGTGAGGGTATAGAGCATCTCGATCGGGTAGCTTTGTCTCTGGTCTTTAGTGATCAGAACTGTGATGAAGTTCTCATTTATCCACGGAATGTACGCTTGGTCTCTGAATGTGGAACTCAGCATCTCAGAGCATGCTGCGCACTCTTTCTCGACGAGAAGTACCATAAGCGGTCTCTGCTCTTTTAGCGCCTTTAGATGTGCTTTCTCATAATCACCAAGCCAATGGATATGTGAAGCCTGCGCGACTGATAACACCAAGATCAGCAGTAGAAGAAGCCTTCGCATCACTGTATGTCGTATTTGACAAGTGTGCCTTCAAGACTTTTGAAGAAAGCAGCGATCGCTTCGACTTGGGCATCTGTGAGATCTATGCCGAGTTGATAACGTCCCATCAGAAAGATCGCTTCATCCAACTTCTTGACGATGCCATTATGAAAATAAGGAGCGGTCAAGGTTATATCGCGCAATATCGGTACTCTGAAGTATTGAGTACCATCCTTTCCCATAAAACCTCCGGTGTTTTTAATAGGGTAGGGGCGATACTCTTTAAAGTTCAGTCCAATACTTTTAAAACGACGCTTCCTTGTCACTTCATCGTAGACCATCGTCAGGTCGATGACCGAGTTGTAATTTCGAAGTGGGAACTTTTGCATCTTCTGCCCACCGACACCTGGACCGAAATGGCAGCCTTTACAGCCAATGTCAATGAAAAGGTCCAGTCCTCTTTGGGCTTGAGCATCAAGGGCGTCATCATCACCTTCTAAAAAAGCATCAAAACTTGCTCGGGTTATCAGCGTCTTCTCGTACGTGGCGATCACTTTTGTGATGTTATCGAACGTGATAGGGTCTTCCTCTCCAAAGATCGCTTTAAAGCTTTTGACGTAGGTCGCATCCTCTTTTACATGGCTCTCTATCAATTCAGGGCTAGAAGCCATCTCAAAAGGTGCGACTGTCGGTCCTTTCGCTTGATCACGTAGCGTTGGACTGCGTCCATCCCAGAAGAGATGTTTTGAAAAGGCTGTGTTTAAGACGGTAGGGGTATTGAGATGACTGGGGTTGGGAAGCTTTTCATGCCCGATAGCGGTAGGTATACCATCCTCACCACCTTTTTCAAGGTCATGACATTTAGCACAGGCGATCTTACGACTTTTTGAGAGATCCTTATCGAAAAAGAGCTCTTTTCCCAGACGGATCTTCTCTGGAGTCATAGGATTGTCCGGATCGTCGACTAGTGTCTTAAGCTTCAAATACTCAGTGGGCATAGGACTTAACCCCTTGGCAAGGGCTTTCTCTCTCAGTACGTCTGAATCGATAGCAAAGAGGGAGAGACTTGTGAGTAAAGAAAGTAAAAACAATGACCGCATGACAGGACTCCTGACGCCTTTATCAATCATTATAACACGCTGGTCTTGATAAGTTTTTGACATGTATCAAAAAGTATATGAGAGCATCTGAAACCTACTTGGCCATGTAGACTTTTGACCTTCACAAACTGAATTCATAGATATGTGATACCTATCACAATGTATTTACAGGTTTATAAGCTAAAATGATCATTATTAAAAACATTTCGTAGGGATGATAATGCGACATCTTATTCTTTTTTTATTTTCGATCACACTGCTATTTGGTGGTGTCAAGTTCCTGACTCCGGATGAGGCGTTCAAAGTCTCTGCTTCACTGCATGACTCTCATCTACAGATCGATGCGACTATCGAACCCGGTGATGATATCTACATATATGAAGATTCTGTCAAAGTAAAGCTGACAGAGAGTCCGGGTCTTATCCTTAAAGAGATCGTTTTGGATGAGTCAGTCGAGCATCATGGAGAGAAGGTCTTTTTAGAGACAGTTGACATCCAGCTCTATCTGGCAAAAGAGGCAGATGTTAGTGGTATGCAAAGTGTTAGTGTAGCTGTCTCTTACCAGGGTTGTTCGGAAAAAGGTCTCTGTTATGAGCCGTTGACAAAGGCTTTTACTTTTGATGTCGATGCGGATAAGCTTCCTCTGTCCGGAGCTGATCCTATTTCCCCGGTATCTGCTGATACCGCTGACACTTCTGCAGAAGATGAGAAGATCGTCTCAGAGACTGATCTGATCGCAGATACTATCAAAGAAGGAAGCATAGGGCTTATTCTTCTGACCTTCTTTGGTTTTGGTCTGCTGCTCTCGCTTACGCCGTGTATCTTCCCGATGATCCCGATCCTCTCAAGTGTCATCGTCTCACAGGGAAGCGGTCTTACGGTCAAACGTGCTTTCTTCCTTTCTCTGGTCTATGTACTGGCGATGTCTGTCGCCTATACGATAGCCGGTGTCTTGGCAGGGCTTTTTGGGGCCAACCTTCAGGCTGCTTTTCAGACACCGTGGATCATCATCAGTTTCTCTCTGATCTTTGTCGTACTCTCACTTTCGATGTTCGGCATGTATGAACTTCAGCTTCCCAATGCACTTCAGTCAAGACTTACTAAAAGCAGTGAAGGTCATGGTGGTGTCGCAGGCGTCGCTATCATGGGCTTTCTCTCTGCTTTGATCGTAGGACCCTGTGTGGCGGCTCCGCTTGCAGGTGCACTGATCTATATCGGACAGACTGGTGATGCGCTTATCGGTGGTATGGCACTCTTC
>JADGEC010000144.1 GCA_016744575.1 Sulfurimonadaceae bacterium
CCTATGACTGAATGGATCTTTTCAGAGGTCTATGCTTTCTTTGACCGTCTTATAGACGCCGGTTTCCCAAATATCTTACTTGCTATCAATATTTCGGCAAGACATTTTGTCCAAGACTCATTGATCGAACTGGTGGAGAAGTTCTCGCATACGCATAAAGAGTATCATCATCAGATCGAGCTCGAAGTGACAGAAAGTGCTATCATGCAAGATATCAACGATGCAACACGACAACTGAACACTCTGCATGATCTAGGTCTAAAAGTCGCTTTAGATGATTTTGGTACAGGATACTCTTCACTGGCATATCTTAAAAACCTTCCAATCGATACCATTAAGATCGACCGCACCTTTGTGATGGGTATCATGGATGGAGACAAAGATCGCGCCATCATCGAGTCAACAGTCATCCTGGCCAAGAAGCTGGGAATGAAGACTGTCGCAGAAGGTGTGGAGCATCAAGAAGAAGCCGACTACCTTTTAGCTCTTGGCTGCGACAGGATACAAGGTTATCTATACTCAAGACCACTTCCTGCGGATGAAGCATTGGCCTTACTCAAAGAGAGTCTACATGGAGTATGATATGCTGGAAGCTTGTTTTTTGAGAATATATCTATAATATACCCATTCTCTTACCGTACAGTCGTCAGTGGATGTTTGGTCGCAGGGATATCTCATCTGCCATCAGTAGTATAGCTTCTATGTTGACCAGATCCATCGTGATCGATGGCTGAGTCTTTAGCATATATTTATGAGACATTCAAAGAAGTCAGGAGCTATTACTCCTGTCTGTTTTGCTTATAAAAGTTTCTTTGCTATAATCGTTCAAAACGAAACGAAAGGGTGCCTATGCCAAAATGGATCCGCATCAGTGTCGGTTTTCTTCTACTATATAGCGCCTTAGTCATCACGTCATGTCAAGGGGTGGTCAATGCCTGCACAGGATAAGTTCAACAAAGCCAAACGCTACAGACCCCAAGACAAAGAGCAGAATCTGCAAAAGTTCGCTCCGATGATGACCGGTACACTTCTGCTTATAATAGGTGTCAACCATCTTGTCCTTGCCATTCGCGCACTCGGTAAAGGTGAAAGTCTCTGCTTTCTCATCGCAGCCTTTATCTTTGCTTCTTATGTGGGTGCATTTGTGATGCTGAGGTCGGGTCTGGCGCATGAGCGTATCTATGAGAACGCTGTATATGCTAAAGCACCGAAATGGCCGTTAAAAAGTATCGCGGGGGGCTTGCTCTCTTTTGCGACACTCGTCTCTGCCTACTCCCTAGGAGGATATCCCTTCTTTGCATCGCTTGCTCTGGGGGTCAGTGTGATGGTCGGTTGGTACCTCTATTATGGACTGGACCCGAGAGTGGACAAACTTGAAGGTTTTGGTAATGACAAGACCGCGGAACGGGTGTTACGGCTCATCGTCGATGCCCATGGTGATATAGATTACATCAAAAAGACAGCAGGTTCCATCCATGATGAGCAGGTCCGCATGCCGATGTTGCAGATGGCTGAGGGTTTTGAGCGTCTTGTGAAGCATGTCGAGGACGATCCGGATGACTATGAACGTGCGAGAAGGTATCTGGTCAGTTATCTGGGTGATCTGCGTACGATGAGTGAGACCTACTTCAAACTCGAATCCGCAGGTCGCAGTGAGGAGATCAAAACGACCTTCCTCGATGCACTAGATGAGAGTGTGACTAAATTGGACCGGCAGTACGATAAACTGCTTGATGATGACGTACTAGATCTGGATATTCAGATCGCTGTACTTAAAAAACGACTTGAAAGTGAGGGATAGATATGAGTGAAGTGACTAAAGAGCTGCAGGAGATCACAATAGATGCATCGGAAGAGGCAAAAGTGACGGACCTGGTGACTATGATAGACCTGAAAGACACGACGTCGGTGATCCACTTTGGAGCCACCGCACAAGAAGATGTCACGGCAGTATCATCCCAGATGCTTGAAGGTGTCCGTAACAAGGACCTAGGACAAGCAGGTGCCCCACTCTCAAACATGATCACTGCCATCAAGGGCTTTGATGTAGATAGTCTGGACCCCAATAATAAGCCGGGCTTCTTCGCAAGACTTTTTGGAAAAGCCAAACCGCTTGTGGACTTTTTAAACCAGTACGAGGACACAAAAGAGCAGATCGCGAAGATCACGGATGAGATGGAGCGGCAAAAGGGTGTGTTGTTACATGATATCGAGTCACTTGACCGTCTTTATGATGCAAACCTGAACTATGTCCATGAGCTGGAGCTCTATATCACCGCGGGTGAGCAGAAACTGCTTACGATGGATGAGAAAGAGATCCCTCTGCTTCAAAGTGAAGCCGAGACAAGTGGTGACCTGCTTCAAGCACAGGAGGTCAAGAACGTCCGTGCCTTGCGTGATGATTTTGAGCGTCGTGTCCATGACTTGAAACTGACCCGACAAGTCGCACTGCAGAGTCTGCCATCCATCCGTCTGGTCCAGGACAATGACAAGACCCTTGTCAACAAGATGAACTCGACACTGGTAAACACTGTTCCACTGTGGAAAAATCAGCTGGCGCAGACGATCACCATCTACCGCAATCAGCAGGCAGGTGACGTTCTTAGTGATGCGATGGACCTGACAAATGAGTTACTTGAAGCCAATGCGAAGAACCTTAAAGAGGCAAACCGTCAGACACGTGAGCTTGCTGAACGTGGTGTCTTTGACATAGACAGTGTCAAACTGGCCAATCAACTGCTGATAGAGACCATCGAGGAGGGACTTATCATCGCAGATGAGGGTAAAGTAGCACGAGCAAAAGCTGAAGAAGAGCTGCACGTACTTGAAGGTGATCTCAAAGCATCACTACTGGCCTTGAAAGCGAAAGAGAATGTGATCGCCGATAGCAGCAAGGAGTAGACCATGGGTTTCTTTGATAAATTGATGGGGGAGTTTGTCGATGTCATCGAATGGCTCGACAGCTCCGATGATACGATGGTCTACCGCTTTGAGCGTTACGGTAATGAGATAAAGTACGGAGCGAAACTGACGGTACGTGAGTCACAGGTCGCCGTCTTTGTCAATGAAGGTGAGATCGCCGATGTGTTTGAGCCGGGTATCTATGAGTTAGAGACCTCAAATATGCCTATCATGACGACGATCAACCACTGGGACCATATGTTCCAGAGTCCTTTTAAAGCAGAGATCTACTTTTTCAATATGCGTCGTTTTATCGATCTTAAGTGGGGGACAAAGAACCCGTTGATGCTAAGAGACAAAGAGTTCGGTCCTGTACGTATCAGGTCGTTCGGTACCTATGGCATCCGCATCAATGATCCGGAGACCTTCTTAAAAGAGATCGTCGGGACAGACGGTTACTTTACCGTCAATGAGGTGAGTGATCAGCTTCGTAACCTTATAGTCTCACGTTTTGCAAGCATTGCCGGACAGGCGAACATCCCTATCCTCGATATGGCAGCTAACTATGATCAGATGGGTGATTTCATCCAGGAACGTATCTCACCGGAGTTCGACGCTTACGGGCTTGAGCTGACAAAACTGCTCATAGAGAACATCTCGCTTCCGCCAAAAGTGGAAGAGGCACTGGACAAACGCTCCAGTATGGGACTTGTAGGTAATCTGGATGACTTCTTGAAATTTGAAGCAGCCGGAGCTATGAGTAATAGCGGCAGCGGTGGTTCCGCTGCCGGAGATGCGATGGGTATGGGCATGGGTTTTGCCATGGCTCAGCAGATGGCAACAAACCTTAACAACAGTAACAATACTCCTGCTCAGCAGCAACCGACCTCGGCACCGGTCGCTCCTCCGCCTATACCGAGTGCCCAGACCTACCATTTTGCCATCAATGGCGCGGCGGCTGGACCCTATACGCCAACACAGATAAAGACAAAGATCACTCAGGGTGAGATAACACCTGAGACGCTGACTTGGCGAGAGGGGATGAGTGGTTGGGAGGCTGCAGCCAGTCTGGATGAGCTTGAGCACCTCTTTGTAGCTTCGCCACCACCGCTTCCTCCGCAGTAGCCTTTATGAAGTTAGAGCGGGTCTTTCCGTGTGAGCAGTGTGGGGCAAAGCTGACGTTCTCAGCGGCAACAGGAGAACTCAAGTGTCCCTACTGCGCACATGTCAACTTAATAGAGCGGCAGTTCTCACAGATAGTCGAGAAAGATTACCTAAAAGCAGTGGCTGAGATCCGTCATTTCTCAGAGACTATGCCGGAGATCACTTCGCTTAAATGCCCTACCTGTGCGGCGACTTTTGAACTTGGTGAGCATACCCATGCGTCAAGTTGTCCCTATTGCGGCAGTGCTGTTGTCAATCAAGTCGACCTCTATCGTCCCATCAAACCGCAGGCGCTGCTACCTTTTAAGATCACAAAAAAAGAGGCAGGAGAGATCTTCCAGAAATGGCTTAAGACCCGATGGTTTGCGCCGAACAAACTAAAAGAGTACAGTGGTGCAGACAGTAGTCTACTTGGGGTCTATGTCCCTTTCTGGACTTATGACAGTGATACCCACAGCCGTTATACGGGCCGTCGGGGCATAGAGTATCATGAGACTGAAAGCTATTCGGTAGTCGTCGACGGTAAAAGTCAGAGACGTCAGCGAACGGTGACCAAAGTACGCTGGTATAACGTCAGTGGAGATCTTGATAAACACTTTGATGATGTCCTCGTGATGGCGACGGAGTCACTGCTTGACAGGCTTGAACACTGGGACCTTGAGAATCTGGTTGATTATGATGCTTCTTATCTGAGCGGTTTTGAGAGTGAGGTCTATCAGGTCCCGCTAGATAGCGGTTTTGAGAAGTCGAAGAAGATCATGGAACACGCTATCCGACAGGGTGTCAAACGTCAGATCGGCGGTGACCGCCAGCAGATAAACTCACTTTCGAGTGAATACTCAAACACTACGTTCAAACATATCCTGTTACCCATCTACGCTTCCGCGTTTAAGTTTAAGGCAAAGACTTACCAGTATGTCATCAATGGCCGTAATGGAGAACTGCAGGGAGAACGCCCTTACAGTGTAGTGAAGATAGCATCTGCTGTCATTGCAGCACTTACCGTAGCCGGAATCATCTACTATTTTGCGGAGTATGCACAGTAGTCTATTCAATACTCAACTGATCACCGACATGGAGTGTCCCGCTTTGGATGATATTGGCGCGGATCCCTCCAAGGCCTTTTAGTCCCTTCATCATATCTACATCGGTCAGTCTGCTAAGAAGACGGCAGGGTGGGGCGGTCCGGGCAAACTCAAACAGGACATCCCCGATGCGAAACCTCTTTTTCTTCAACGTCAGCAGATCTAAGCCTTTGATGATGATGTTTCGTCTAAATTGCTCGGCCTTCAGTGTCGTGTCAAGTCGGAGCTCGCAGCTCTCTATCGCCTCATAGGACATCAATGTCACTTCCCGACAGGTCTGATCGAGTGGCGGGCGGTTAAAACTTCCTTGTTTGAAATAGTATCGATCACCCCTGAGGCCGCGTCCAGCGACAGCTTCGACACTATGGACAGAGCTAAGAGGCTTTTTGGCCTCTGCCCCGATGATGAGATGTGTGACGACGGCAGGATTATCAGGATGTTCAGATGTGTCGGAGATAGTAGTCCTTTTTCCGTATTTACACTTACTCTGTATAATTCTATCATGAGATATCTAATAGCACTTTTCTTTACTCTAAGTACGTCACTTTTTGCCTGTACCGGGGACTGTCTGACCTGCCATCCTGCCTTACTTCCTACCATCAACAGCGATGAGCGCCATAGACCGATGCTGACGTGCATCGAGTGTCACAGCGCGGAGGCAGACTCTATGGCTGAATGTGGTAGTGACTGCTTCTCCTGTCATCCCGTTGAGAAGATCGAAGCGGCAGATGTGAAAGAACACGCGGTCATACGCGAGTGTCGTGATTGTCACCTGGAACTTCAGAAAAAACTGATCTCCATCGAGCCAAAAGTAGGGCAGTCACGACCGAAGACACTAAAAGCGTTTATTCTTCCCTGAGTAAGATAAGCTTACTCAGGATGGATTAGAGGTCTCCTGAGTATAATTATAAAAACTTCCGACCACGGATTCAAATAAGGCAACACTATGGCGATGATAGAGTGCGATACACTGGACGAACTGCGCAAAGAAGTCGATAAAGTCGATGAGAAGATCGTCGCGATGATCGGTGAACGAAACGAGTATATCAAGCAGGCTTCAAAGTTTAAGAAGTCTGTCGATGAGATCAAAGAGAAGAGCCGGATCGAAGAGGTGGTAGATAGAGCCCGCCACCAGGCGGTCATGCTGGGTGTCTCTCCAAATACCATCGCAGAGATCTATGAGTTGATGATCGATGAGATGGTCGAGACGGAGATCGCTGAGTTTAGAAATAGAAGTGCGTTTTAAGATCTATTAGACCTCGGTTTCCTCTACATATTCAGGCCGCTTGAAAGCGGCGCTTCTATTCACTCCACTTATTCACGGGTAACACTCCTTTTTAGCTGCAATATCAAATAAAAACACCTTGTAATCATAATGATCAAATATCTGGTTATAATTCGAAAAAATTAGCTTGTGGCAAGCTCTAACGACCCTGGATGATACACAACACAGGGTGCCCATGCTAAACAGGATCAAGGAAAAAGATGCAAGAGATCACGTGTGATGTACTTATTATTGGTGGTGGACCTTCGGGTGGTGTGGCGGCTCAGGCAGCCAAAAGTAGTTATCCTGATAAGTCGGTCTATGTCATCAGAAGATATGAGAAACAATTGGTCCCCTGTGCTATTCCTTACATCTTCGGACCGACACTTGGAAGTAGTGAGAAAAACATCGCTTCTTGCGCTCAGGCAGAGAAGAGTGGTGTCATACCGCTTTTAGGTTCCATAGAGAGTGTCGATATCGATACGAAGAGAGTCTTTGCGGATAACTATACTATCTCGTACGATAAACTGATCTTTGCGACGGGTTCCGTCCCTTTTGTCCATTCAGGACTAGCGGCGGGCAGGCATCTTCGAGGGGTCTTTACCATCCCTAAAAACAAGATCAAGATCGATGCGCTTAAAGCCTATTCTGATCCAAGAGAGAAAATAGCCGTAGTGGGTACCGGTTTTATCGGTATTGAACTGGCGATGGAGTTTGCTGAATCAGGTAAGAGTGTGACGGTCATAGGCGGAAGCCAGCATGTCCTCAAAAATGCTTTTGATGTCGAACTGGCGGTAGAAGCTGAGCAGATCATGAAAGACGCAGGTATCGTCTATGAGTCTGGTGATTATGTCGAGTCCATCGAAGAAGAGCGTGGTGTTGCGACTGGTGTGAGACTTCACAGTGGTAAGGTGATCGATGCTGATGTCATCGTCCTGGCTACGGGCTATAGACCAAATACCACACTGGCAAAAGAGGCAGGTCTTAAACTTGCACGTTATGA
>JADGEC010000145.1 GCA_016744575.1 Sulfurimonadaceae bacterium
AAACCATAGGCGACTGCCAAGCGGGCAAAGAGTAGGGCAGGTGATCGGAAATATTCACTTAGGTGTGAGAACTCTTGATAGCTCTTTTTGAGGTTCATGATGGACTCCTTAGATTGTCATAGGAGTATTGTACGATCATCGATGTCTTGTTGTCTGTGAGCTTACGCACAGAACTTCTTCTATCCTTTAGTGCCTTGGCTGCTCTCAACGTATTATGGATTCTTTACATATATTTGAATGAAGGCTCCAATAAGTGAGAACATGCATGCCAATCGACTCTTCTTTAATATGAGCCATCAGCAGACTGTTGATACTTCTTGTATAGAAAATATGTGATGTGTAAGATCCAATATTGAAAGTAGGGGTTCAGATGAATTGATAGTTTAAGAAATAGCGTCTGTAAGAGTACTTTATCAGTTGTGTATAAAATAGCTTTTGATATATAAGACAGGACCAGGACCCTGCCTCGACTTCTTAGGACGTTTTAAATTACTGGCATTGACGATACCATCGACCTCGCTCACGTATACTTTTGTACTTTTATCGACTTTCTCGATCTGCGCGATCAGATGTTCAGTACTTTGCACTACGTCGGTTCTTGCGATGTTTCAGACGTCTGCTCTTTTGCTGCGTCTTCCATCCAGGCCATAAAGAGTTTATAGGTCAGAGCCAAGCCGACAGCACCGAGAAAGAGCCCTAAAATACCCAAAAAGAGCATGCCGCCAATAGCGCCAAGTAAGATGACTAACATAGGAATATCTACGCCACGCCCAAGCAGCATAGGTTTTAAGATGTTGTCACTTAGACCGATCAAAATAGCATAGATAGCAAAAATCGTTGCCGGTGTTACATCTGCATAGGAGAAGACGTAGGCGACTATCGGTCCAAGGATGAGGATGGTAGGGAGTTGGATGATGGCTAAAAAGAAGATGCCAAATGCCCATAACCAGGCCAGTGGGATGCCGATGATCATCATGCCGATAAGCGAGAGTACTCCTTGAATAACAGCGATGCCTATGACCCCTTGGACCACACTGCGTATGGTCAGTGCAGAGAGTTCAGCCCACTCGACACCTTTCTCTCCCAGCAGACGGCGGGAGATGGTATGGTAGACTCCGACACTCCCTTCACTGTTCACTAAAAAGAGTGCAGCGATGATCAATGAGACGACAAACTGTAAGATGCCGCCAAGCAGGCCTCCGACAAATATGGCTATCTGTCCGGCATGTTCGTTAAATTGAGGTCTGAACGATAAGATCGTGTTTTCGAGGTCATCCGCCGCACCGCTCCAAAGGGCATAGACCTTCTCACCGACAAGTGGCCATGACTCGACGTTCTGAGATGGAGGTGGGACGCTTAACGTACCTGCTTTGAGATCATGTGCTAACTGCTGAGAAGAGCTTACGACAGAGTCCGAAAGCATATAGGTCGGTATCAGTAGCGCACTTACCGCGATCACAGTGACAATGGTGATGATAAAGGTGCGTTTGCCCTGAAAATGTCTTTCAAGCTTCTTTATCAATGGTGAGAGTGTCACAGCGATGATTATCGCCCACAACACGGGTACGATAAAGGGTCTGATAATAGCTAGGGCATAATATAATACGACTCCCAAGACCACGGTCTTTATGATGATCTCTAGTGCGAGATCGACGATCTCTTTTTTAGTCAGGTCTTTATTCACCTGTTTTCCTTCTTTTTCTTTTTCTTTTCTGTTGATTGGATGTGAGAATGCATAGAACATCTAGTTTGTAGGACTCTTCAGACAAACTCCATGGCTAAAAACGAAAATTCACCCCAAGAAGTGGTCCTGAGAATGTGATATCCTGAATAAGCTTGGAGTCAGAGACATCATAGGCTAGATATCTATAACTCAAGATGATATCTCCCCATCCAAAACGATAACCAAGACCTGTGCTTGCTCGCCAGGTCAGGTCGGAATCACCAGCACCGATATCGAGATGATATGGGATATACCACTGTTTGTCGATATAGACTGATCCGTCTAGCCCGACGACTGCATCCCAGAGCTCGACACTTCCCGAGAGGGTGAGGTCTCTGAGGTTGAGATCGCTACTTGAAGTGATCTTCTCCTCAGCAGAGAGGTAGGCATAACGCAGACCTGCGATGAGGTCGACTCGGACTAGCTGACTATTGACGACATTGTATCCGCCATATGCAGCAGCCATCCAGGCATCTATAGATGCCTCTGACTTGATGTTGGTGTCAGGTACTGGACTGGATGTAAATAGGTCCGTATCATTCTTATTGGACATACCAAGATAGATGGCATCGATGATGATGGAGTACTTCTCTTTTTGTCCCTTATAGGTCCCCATGAAGACCATATCTATGGAGTCAGCGACATTGGTCGTAGCCTCTTCGCCTCCTGATACAGGATCTGACTCTGGTATGGTATAGGTCAATTCTGCATCAGGGATGCCTAACCAGCCATAGAGCATCACTTGATGTCTCCAACTATTTTGTGTGTTCTGTACGACCTCTGGGGCAGGAGTGGTCTGTTGTTCTGATGCATAGGAAAAGGAGCTAAGAAGAAACAGTGAGGAGAGGCCGGCATTTAACATAGATCTATATTTCATTTGATTCCTGATCTTGATAATACTCTCTTGATCTTTAAAAGAGTGTTGGTATGTAGGGTCTTTAGTCTGAGTAGATCGTTCAAAGACTCATTGAGAGACATTCCGTATTTAAACAGACGTCAAGGCCTCGATGGATAGACATGCGATGTCGATAGCACTCGTTGTGATCGCAGTACCGTCAGTATGATCATCAAAGAGCTAAAGTGACTGGAGTCTGGGTGTCTCTATTTTGAATATATCTATGATGGTGTCTTTTCTGTCTATATCAAGATACACTTAGATTTCTTTTTTAAACAGATTATAGCTAGTTTTGTTTTTAAGAAAAGCCCATAGACTGATCACTATATCAATCACCTTTTAAAAACTCCTGTTTTGGTAGAGGCATCTTGATACCGGACTTCTGAAGGGCTTCATAGACATTGATCGCTACGTCGCTAGGTGCCATGATGATGTTGTCGCTAAGCCAATAGTAGAGCTTGAACTCAAGATAGTACTCACCAAAGACCAAGAACGTTGCCATGGGTTCAGGCTCTTGCAATACATTGTGATGAGCTGCTGCTACATCATGCATGATAGCCAGGACCTGACGGATGTCGCTGCCATGATCGACTCTGAACACTAGTGTCTTTCGGCGACGCTCATCAGAAAGTGTCCAGTTGGTTATCTCCTTGGCAATAAAGTCGGCATTGGGGATTATGACTTCTGAACCATCGAAGGTCTTGATGGTACTTGAACGTGTCCCGATACTCTGTACGGTGCCGGTCGTCTGGTTTATCTCAATAGAGTCGCCGATCTGGATAGGACGTTCAAATACCATGATAAGGCCGGAGATGAAGTTGGCGATGATGTTGCGCAGACCAAAACCGATACCGACTCCCAGCGCACCGATGACGAGTGTGAACTGTTCAGCAGAGATGCCCAGAGAGGAGAGTGCGATGACGGTCCCGCTGATGATGATGGTATAGTTTAAGACCGTTGTGATGGCAGTAGGGATGCCACGGGGAAACCTGAAACGCGAAAAGAGAAACAGGTGCATGATGATGTTGGTCAGTTTGACTATAAACCAGGTCCCGATGATGATGAGTGCAAAATCAAAGACTGATCGAATAGAGATCGTAGTCGTGCCGATCTCCCAAGAGTAGGCGAGTAGCTGATCTTTAAAAGCGATCAGTGAGTCATCGACACCAATAGATTGAGTCAGGAGTAAAAACCACCAGACCGTCATGATGACTCTGATAGAAAGTGTCATCACCTTTTGAATATTGTTGTTAAAGCGCTCTAACATAAAAGCAGATGAAGCAAGGCGTCGACGTAGTAAGATGATGGTGTAACCGGTCAAGATGATAGTCAGGATATAAAAGATCATCGAGGTAAACATAGATATGAATACCCCAGAGGTGATGCGATCAGCCAATATGGTCGCCCCATATAGGTCTGCACCCAGTGAGATGACTAACAATAGGACACTAAGCGCCAGTAGTCTATAGACGGACTTTAAGAGAATTGGTCTGACCAGACTGTCAAAGACTCTATCACGGATCATAAAGAGCATGAAAAATGTGAGACTTAAGGTCAAAAGTAGACTGAAAAGTCTATCGTCAACTCCATGACCAGTGGCATTTAGTTTGAGCATGAAGAGCAAATAGAGTGTGAAGTAGAGATAAAGATATCTACGTATTCTTTCTGTTATCAGTCTCTGAAAGATACGAAAGACAGGGATCATCCAAAATAGCATCTGGAAATGCTTGACATTTTCCGGTACTTCTTTAAAGATGAGGACATTGATGAAGAGTATCAAAAGTATAGATGTGGATAAGGGTAAAGTAATATAACTATACTCTTTCTTTTGATAAGACCCTGCATGGACAAAAAGACGTTTTTTTCTATAGAGGTAGTTAAACGAACCGACAAAGAGTATGATAAAGGCAGAAAAGAGTGCAGACTTCCAAAGTCTGTTAGGCTTGTCTTGGTAATAGATAAAAAATGAGTTCATGTCTTCTATGATGGAGTGATAGACACTCGAGAGATATCTTAATGGAGCAAATGAGCCCTCCTGTAGCAGGGTTGTCAGCGGCAGCTCGTTTTGCGAGAAGAACTGACTAGACACATGTGCTATGGCTTCATCTGTCTTTTGTATTCTCTCTTTGATGGACAGTATCTTTGTGTTGATGATATTTGAATCTGTTAGAAGCAGGTCGTAACTTGTTTTTGCCTGGTCCCTTGATTCCTCGATCTTGATGAGTACTGTAGTGATGTGATCTAAGATCGGTCGTGGTGCCAGCTCTTTGTTGGCATTGATATGAGTGCTACTCCAGATGCTGGAATACTCCTCCAGTCTCTTTAGAGTAGTGTCAAACTCACCGATCTGGACTCTTAAGAGCTTGTCCCACTTAACAAGCTTATCAAGGTGGATCGTCCACTCATGGACTTTTTTTTGTAGATCATATAGAGGGATATCCTCATAGTCTCTACTCGTAGGATCCTGGAGCAGGCTGTCAATAGCATCTATATAAGGGGGAAGGGAAGTGTGCATCTCAGAGATAGCTTTTGGCACTTCTAACGCATCCGAGATATCTTTGATCTCCATAAGTACGGTCGCTGCAGATTTTGGTACATCACTGACTTCGATGAACGTAGAGATCTCTTGTTGGGCACTCTTTACTGTGCTGTTTATGTCATCAGCAAAGGCATTGATGCCTGTATGAAGGAAAAGAAGGGTTATGAGAAGTAGGATATGAGTCATCATCTGATGCTCCTGTGGAGATGGATTTGTACTTTAGCGCTGTTTATTATCACATTTGGTGTCTTGTCCATCAATGCTCATATTAGATCACTCCCAGACAAGATCACCTTCCAACGGCGTTATCTAGTCTTGCGAGGGAGATATAGTATTCATAGTATGCGGTGACGATACCCGAGAGCGAGTCGATGTAGCTTTGACGGGCCTGTTGCAGTTCTACATAGTCAGCCAGACCATGCTGGTAACGCTGTTCGACCTGTTCGTGTTTCTCTTTGGCAGCGCGGGTAAGGCTCTGGTTGAGTTTGACATCATCACGCCCTTTAAGGACAAAGAGGTAGGCGTCATCCGTGTTTTTCTTAGCTAAAAGTCGGACAGTCTCGTACTCTGAGGCAGCGCTGAGCATATTGACTCTGGCTTCTTGGACTTGTGCATCCGTACGGAAACCGGCAAAAAGGTTCCATCGCAGATCGATTGTCGCTTGCCATGTCTGTTCTGGCGTGCTATTTCGAAACTTATCGACCTCTTGGTAAGCATAACTACCATTTGCGTAGATGCCCGGGTAGTAATCAGCATATATGCTGCCGATGGTGGCGTGTTTGCTCTTGATATTTGATTTGAACTCTCTGATCTCATAACGGTTCAGATAAGTGAACTTCTCAAGCTCGTCTACCGACTCTTCAAAAGGCGGGAGTCCGTCATAGGCTTTTTCGAACTCTACATCCTCCCTATAGAGTGTATAGTCTCCATGATTTGGGGCTAGACCTATGCGTTTTTCCAGTTCGACACGGGCATGTCTATGGTCGTAGAGGCTGTTATTTAGTCCAAGTCTTGCCTGGATCAGGTTGACCTCGGCATCAGTCACATCGACTTTTGTACGAATACCTGCTTCGTAGTAACGTTGGGCGCGGTGCAGCTGTGCTTCATTGAGTTTGACGTTCTCTTCATCGACACGGATCAGGGCTTTAGATTGAAGCGCAGTGTAGTAGGCATCTTTGATCTCAAAGATCTTGTCTGAGATGGTCTGCTGTAACTTGGCATCATCAGCATCGACATCAAAACCAGCAGCGTCCATGCTCCCTCCGGTCTTACCGAAGTCATAGATAAGCTGCGTGGCAGAGAGTGTCCCAGAGAAGAGAGTATCATCAACAAGGTCTTCATCTTTTAGCTTTATCCCTTGTTTGCCCACTGAACCGAGTGCATCGATCTGTGGAAGGTAACCTGCATCGGCCTGATCTTTACGAGCAAAAGAGGCATCGAGCTGGTTAGCAGAGATGTTGATGTCTGGACTGTATCTTAAAGCAGTCTCGATCAACTGGTCGACGGTAAGTCGTGGTGTCGCGATAAGCGGCATGGCAGTCAGTAATATGGCTGCTGTAATAGTTCTTGCTCTCATTATAGACTCTCTCTCATCTTAACTTCCTCTTCTACGTCGACGACTAGTTCACGCATGGCTTCAAGTAGGACATAGACTACCGGTACAAAAAATAGTGCGACAAAGGTCGCCAGCGTCATACCGCCAAGAAGTGCGACACCGATGGTCTTTTGTGTGATGGCACCTGCACCTGTCGCCATGGCAAGTGGGAAGATACCAAAGATAAACGAGAAGATGGTCATCAAGATCGGTCTAAAACGTGAGACAGCGGCATCTATGGCGGAGTCGACGATACTATTTCCTTGCTCGCGTAACTCTTTTGCAAATTCGACGATCAAGATAGCGTTCTTCGACGACATGGCGATGAGAAGGACTAACCCTATCTGTGCAAACACATTCATCGATAAGCCTGCCATACTCAAGCCCATAAGGGCACCCAGCATGACAAGCGGGACAGGCACCAAGATCATCAGTGGGAGGACCCATGACTCATACTGAGCGGCAAGGACCATAAAGACTACCAAGACGACAAAAGCAAAGGTCATCGCCGTAGAGTTTCCGGAGAGTCTCTCCTGCAGAGACATACCTGACCATTGAAAACCATACTCTTTAGGCATGACACGGCGTTGGATCTCTTCCATGGCGTTCATGGCGTCACCTGAACTGTACCCCGGCGCTGCAAAAC
>JADGEC010000021.1 GCA_016744575.1 Sulfurimonadaceae bacterium
CCTTTATTCTCTTAAGTATGGCGGCAGGCCTTCTGATGGCAGAGCCGATCGCTGTCTCCAAGGAAGACAACTGCCTAGTCAGAAACTTCAAAGTCTATGAGCACCCGACGTGGATAGCAAAAGTAGAGACATCTAAAGGCAAGATCGGCTACTTCTCCAGCCCAAAATCGATGTATGAGTTCTATTTTCAACCCGATCGTTGGGAGGAGCTGGGTGCAGCTACCCCAGATGATGTCACTAAGCTCATCGTCACTGCTTATGACACCCTCGATGCGATCGATGCACGATCAGCATTTTTTGTCTATGGCTCGACAGAGATCAGTCCCGCTGGTGATGACCTCCCCGCTTTTGCGACCAAAGAGGATGCAGAGGCCTTCTCCGCAAAATATAAGGGTAAACGTATCTTACGCTTCAGTGAGATCCATAACAGCCTTATCAGACTACTTAACGGCCGTATTTGATGAAGACTGTTGCCTTTATCCTACTGCTTAGTCTTACTGCCTTCGGTGCCACCGTTACCAAAAAGAGTGTTGCCTGTGAAGTCAAAGAGAACGTCGAAAGTGCCTACTCCTTATGGGAGAACAATGGCAGTAAGGGCTTTATCAAGTTCTTGACGCGTAATCAGTGTCAACTTCTGTTTCAAGATACAAAGGTCGACGTTCTGGAAGAGGATGGGAAGTACATCAAGATAGTGCCCTCTAACTTAAGAGAGCTGTGGATCAGAGCAGAGGTCGTAGACAAATAGAAACACATCTACTCAGCTGAGCGTTATTGCCTAGACTGAGCTCCTTAGATGTTTTATCCGCCTAAAGCTTTTTTGACATTATCATTAGCCATGGTGATGTTCCATTCCGGTTCCCAGACAAGGTTCACTTCACAACTGCTAATAGCCTCGACCTTCTCTACGGCCTCTTTTACCCACTGGACGATCATCTGATGCAGTGGACAAGCACGTGTAGAGAGTGTCATCGTGACGATAGCGTTGCCCTCTTCATTTGACTCTGCGTCATAGATCAAGCCCATCTCGACCAGGTTGAACCCGACCTCCGGATCGATCACTGTGGAAACTGCTTCAAATATCTCTTCTTTTGTTACCATTATCTAAACCTTATCATATACATCAGACTTTGTAGAAGGAACAGTGAACCGATACTCATGAAACTGATCCCTCCTTTAAAGAGTGCGTCACTTGCACTCAGTAACCCAAGGGCACTAAGTGTCACACCGATCACCGTAAAGATGAACTGCGCATTAGCACTCTTTGTCGGTACCATATCTGCGAGCATCGGTACTTTCTCTTTACCTACAAGCGGTGAGAACCGCTCAAACCAGACTAAAAACGGGACTATCTTGTAGAGATGTCCTGTGATCAAAAAACCGACGAAACCAGTAAATATCAACCAACCTGCACTCAGCAGCAGCTGTTCACTTCCATTGAGCAGATAGAGTGAACCCATCAACAGAGAGACCACTAAGGAGCCGAAAGAGAAATAGAGTGATATGGCGTAGATATCATGCTCTTTACGTGCTCTGGTCTTATATAAAGTCACTATCTGATAAAGATAGACAAAGAGCGAGACGATGCTCAGCACATAGCCCAGATAAGCGATAGAAGTAAGACCTGTGAACGATGAGAACACCACGAGTATGACACTTATACTCATCACTACCAGTGCCCTTTCGACCGGCTTCCATGAGAAACCATGTGAAAGCCCAAACATCGGCAGTAAGATCATAGAGAGTCCCATTATAGTGATCATGATGTAACCCCCTACCACCAGATAGACATGTCCGTTTAGCAAGGCTGTGATATCGACATCGATCTGACCGGCATAACCCAAGGCAAGGATGATACCTACGATGACGCCCATAAAGAGGAAGCTGTTTGCGATGACGACTGTCGTCATCACAAAGTTGAACTTCTCTACCTTCTTAAGGGTCAAAAAGATGTCGAGCACAAAGATCATCATAGAGATCAGGACGATAGTACCCCCGTAGGGTAAAAGTGCCGGAGCCGCGATAAAACCGCCGGCCATCATCACAGTACCCACTAGCAGCAGCGGCCAGATGACGTAGAAGAACTCCACACCAAAGTGCCCTACTTCCAACACGACAGGTACCAGTTGCGCCATCGCACCAAAGATGACCATCATCACAAAACCCAAAAGGAAGAGATGTACCCACCCAAGTACGGCGCTGTCAAGATAACTCATCGTTTCCGCATCAAGAGCAAGCCCAAAGACGACTGTGACGACATAAAAGAGAACACCTATGACAAAAAATGGGGCTATCAGTTTAAATGGCGGAGCAAAGTCCTGTGAAATAGCAAACATTATCTTCTCTCAGACTCTCTCAACCAGCGCAGCTTGCATCTTCAAGATCGGCTTTCTCACTCTCTCCGACTTTATAACTGAAGACCACCTTGACATTGCCACCAGCGATATCTTCGACGATATAGTCATAGTTCTCACTGATCTTGTTAAATAGTCCACCTGGTGCTTTGTGGTTGATCATTATCAGCTTCTTCTCTACACTGTCGATCTGCTTTAGGCCAGCCATAGCATTGACCATAGGCTCTGGAGGACCAGTCAGAGACGTATCGAACTGATAGATCGTCAACCCATCTTTGACATAGGTAAAGAAGTCTACCGTCGCTCCGGCGATCTCGATCTTTTTTGCTTCACTAGGTAATAGGCTCATCGTAAATCCTTAGATATCTATTTTTGTGATTATAGTCCAGAAAAAAGAGATTTCCATTGATAAGGATCAAGTAAACGAAAGATAAGTAAAAGTTCTTATAATGAAGATAAAAAGATATTTTTTACGTCATCTGATGAAAGAGCCTCAGGGGCTGTGACTTAGAGCATTAGGAAGCCTCTTAGGAGAGGATCTCCCGCAGCTGGATGGCAAACCATAAGATCCCAAGGTTCAAGAAGAAGATGAGCAATGAACTACCGCGGGAGATGATATGCTGCAGTTTTGTGCGCTCTATGGTATGCGTCTTCAATGCGATATACATATGGACGATCGTCAATATAGTGATAAGTCCGACATAATAGAGCTTATGGGTCATCGCATAGGCCAACTGCGTCGGTTCCCCCTCTTGCATCAGCACATCCCACAGATTAAAATGCACAAACATAGTAAGACCTGTTGCCCAAAGCAGTACCAGCCATACCGTCTCGAAATAGCCATATAGCGGACCAAGATGCTTATAGACCTGTGACTGAGCTTCTTTGTCTCGTAAAAATATGCCCAAAGCAAATAAAAGCAGAGCACCGCCGATCCAT
This sequence comes from Sulfurimonadaceae bacterium, assembly GCA_016744575.1. GTDB lineage: Bacteria > Campylobacterota > Campylobacteria > Campylobacterales > Sulfurimonadaceae > BB26. The sequence continues at coordinate 3,291 of JADGEC010000021.1, forward strand.
GCCGTTGCAGAAAGAATATGTATGTATAATGTGATTTTAATAAACATGAGCGTGATTGTACACTATTAGCCTTGTCGTAAGTCTGACATGTATCAACATGATACGAGAGGAGAGGATAAAAATGGATATCTTTAAAAAACTCGATTTTTTCAAGCATCTTGATGATAAACAGCTTGCACTACTTGCATCGAAAGCGACCTTTAAAAAATATACCAAAGATAGTATGCTCTTTTTTGAAGGAGAGAGACCAAAAGCCCTCATCTTTCTTATCAAGGGACAACTTAAACTCTATAAGACTGATCCCAAGGGTAATGAGATCGTGATGCATCACTTCTATCCCTACGCTCCTATTGCTGAGATAATAGTCCTTGAAGATCTTATCTACCCTGCATCTGCGATCTTTGAGACCGATGGGGAAGTGATATATCTCGAACTATCAAGTGTCACAGATGCCCTCTCTTCAGATCCGACACTTGCCTTTGCATTGATCCGTTCACTCTCACGGAAGATAAGACATCTAGAGCAAGTCATCCATATGAACATCGTCCTGGACTCGACAGCAAGGACAGCAAGGTACCTCATCTCCCATGAGAATGCGTTCGCCCAGCTGAAAAAGAACCTTATCGCCCGTGAACTCAACATCACTCCGGAAACATTCTCAAGGATCTTAAAAAAGTTCAAGACACTACGTCTGATCGAAGAGAAAGACCATCGTCTTATCATCAAAAATAGAGAAGGTCTTCAGACACTTTATGAGGTATAGAGTGCTCTTTCAGGGCATTGGCGCCAACTGATCTTGGTCAATAGCATTTGAGAACGTTGATCTATCACTTAAGAAAAGTTACTATCCTAAACAAATCCTCTCCCTTCTTCTCTTACTCGTATCTATCCTAATAGAATTAACACTAATGTAACAGAACTTTTTTATTATTATGTTTTATATAATCAAGGATAATAAATGAATAAGATCATCGTTCTTTCTCTAGCCTGTGCTGCACTCCTTCAGGCTACTGAAGTACAAATGGAACCTATTACCGTAGAGACTACGAAGATCAGCGACGTCAGCGGTAAAGAGATCAAGTCAGCTGACCTGGCTGAAGCACTCGCTAAAAAAGTACCAAGTATCTCTCTTGTACGCCGAAGTGGTATCGCCAATGATATCATCCTGCGTGGTCAGAAAAAGGATAATATAAATGTCCTCATCGATGGAGCAAAAGTGTGTGGAGCTTGTCCCAACCGGATGGACCCACCGACCTCTCATATCGTCACCTCCAATGTTGATTCTGTCGAGATCATCGAGGGACCTTATGATGTCGAGAACTTCGGGACATTAAGCGGTGGTGTCTATGTGACCACCACTAAACCAGTAGAAGGCTTTCATGGAGATGTCAACGTCAATGTAGGAAGCTGGGGTTATAAGAAAGTCTCTGCAACCGCCACTGGTGGTAACGATATGGTCCGCGTACTTTTTGGTGCCTCTTATGAGAACAGTGAGCAGTATAAGGATGGTGATGGTAATACGTTCGCTGAACAAGTAGACAACTTTATCGCTAACTCGGCAAACCCTGCTGCTGTCGCAGGTACCGCCTATCTTCCTCAACACAGAGATATGGATGCCTACACCAAGAAATCATTTATGGGTAAGGTCTTTGTCGACTTCACAGACGATCAGGAACTAAAACTCGAGTACACACGTAATGAAAGCGATGATGTCCTCTACCCATCAAGTAAGATGGATGCTCTCTTCGATAACTCTAACATCTACAATGTCCAGTATAAGATAAAAGATCTTGGCTCTCTCTCCAAAGAGCTGAGTGCCCAGTACTACCACACCGATGTAGAGCACCCGATGTCCATACGTTACCGTAAGGCTTCTTTGGGCACGCTGCCTGATGGGTCTATCAGAGGAGACATCACCAGTGCACTGACGACGGATATGGATGGTCTTAAGATCAAGAATGTCACCGAACTCGATAAAGATATGGAGTTGACCCTTGGTGGAGATCTCAGCAGACGTAACTGGGACGGTATCTATACCCGAAACGGCAATCCGATGAAGTATACACCGCCTTCGCCAAAAGCCGGTGATGTCAAGACCAGTATCCCTAACGTAGATACTGATAATGCCGCCCTTTTCCTCGAATTTGCGCATAACACTGGCGCTATAGAGTACAAAGTCGGTGCCCGTTATGATGACACCACTGTCACACCTGAAGGAAATGAGCCGGAGAATGACTACAGTGCGTTCAGTGCTAATGTCTTTGCGACCTATACGGCGACAGACACTATGAAGATCTTTGGTGGTGTCGGTAAAGCATCCCGTGTCCCTGATGCAAGAGAACTCTACTGGTACAGCTCTACAGGTACTCAGGCCGGTACGACCGATCTCGATCAGACTACCAACTATGAAGTCGACCTCGGTATGGAAAACAACTATGCGGACTTCACTATTAAGACAAAAGTCTTCTATAGTATGCTTGAAGACTACATCTACTTCAACGCAGACAATGTCAATGCCGCTGGCGCTGCTTTCCACTCATTTCAAAACATAGATGCTACTATCTACGGTCTTGATATCATCGCTTCTTACTATGCGAGTGACCTACTCTCTCTCGACTTTGGACTTGCCTATCAACGCGGTGAGAAAGATGAGCCACTAACGATCACTGAGGGACCTCAAGCGGGACAGAAGCAGACAAATACTGATCTGGCAGAGATCCCACCTCTAAAAGGCAACATCGCTCTTAACTATGAGTACATGCCTGAGAGTCTGGCTAAGATCGAAGTCGTGGCTTCAGACAGCTGGGACAATTACGATGACGATAATGGTGAACAGCAGATCGATGCATGGACGATCCTCAATCTGAAAGTCGACCATCAATTCGATAGTGGATTTGGTCTGGCAGTCGGTGTGGACAATGTCTTAGATAGCACCTATGCCCTCTCAAACACCTACCAGGACCTCATCCTCATCAATGATGGGACAAACGACCCTATCATGAGAATGAACGAGCCTGGACGTTATTTCTATGTCAATGCACGTTATACGTTCTAAACACTCAAGATAAAGGTGCTAAAGCCTTTATCTCCTTCCTAGCTGAGCTTTTCGAATAAGCTGAGCCATTCTTCTTAGCGCTCAAAAAACCACATAAACGCAAACATCAACCCTGGCGTCTTTGGCCTGCTCTCATCAAAAAGAAATGCCTTGGCATCACTCTGGTCAAGATAGACCACTTCGATCGCCTCTACATCGATCCCGCCGCCCTCATGTGCCTTCATCGACTCATCGACTTCTGCATAATAGAGCGTTTGTCTCGCACCGGCAAAACCAACTGCGGTATAGAAGGATGTTATCTTCCTGATCTCCTCTACAGGGACCTCAAAACCACACTCTTCCATGATCTCTTCTCGAGCTATCTCGATAAGCGACTTACTTTTGTCGACGATCCCGGCGCAGAGCTCAAAAGTGAACCCATGTCCATCTTTGAGATAGACAGGAGGTCTGAACTGCTTGACAAGGACAAAAGAGTCCTTCTCTCTATGATAAAGCAATATAGCGACACTATCATGGACCTGAGCGATATCCCAACTTTTGGCCACCCCGTCTTGAAGATAACTCATCCGTTCGAGTCGGACAAAAGAGGAGTCGATGCAGGGCTTTAATGTGATGTTTTCGATCGTGTACATCAGATGCTCCTTAAAGCATGATCAGTTGTGCAAGTCCCAAAAAGCTGAGAAAACCAAATACGTCTGTTGCGGTAGTCAGGAGTACTGTCGAACCGACTGCCGGATCAACATCCAAACGTTTAAGCAGCAAAGGGATCGCCGCACCGAACACTCCGGCAATGATCATATTGATCAACATCGCCAAAGCGATCACCAGACCAAGCGAGGGGAGAGCAAACCAGAAATAGGCGATAAAGCCTATCAAGATGGCAAAGAGGATGCCATTGAAGACACTGACGATGACCTCTTTATTTAGGGCCTGACGGGCATTTTCCGCATCAACATCCCCCAGGGCCATCTGGCGCACCATGACGGTCAATGTCTGTGTCCCGGCATTACCGCCCATCGAAGCTACTATAGGCATCAAGATGGCCAGTGGGATGAAGGCAGCCAGCGTCTCATCAAACATACCGATGACGATAGAAGCTAAGATGGCCGTAAGCAGGTTTAATACCAGCCAGGAGGAGCGTTTCTTAAAGATGCCGAAGATATCATCTTCATGCTCAGTGTCATCATCTACCCCTGCCAGGTTATAGATCTGTTCTGTAGCACGTTCTTCGATGACATCATAGATGTCATCCGAGGTGATACGACCGACCAGTTTTCCCTGCCAGTCGAGGACTGGTAGGACAGCGAGGTCATACTGCTCAAACATCGTCGCGACCTCTTCAATATCTGCTACCGCCTCTACAGAACGAAACTCTTTTGTCTCGACCAGCTCTCGATAGGTCTTTGAGAAGTCATATAAGATCAGGTCTTCAAGTGCTATCGTCGCTATCAGATGACGATGGTCATTGATGATGAAGACCTGATAGATGTTCTCCAGTTCACCCTCATCCTTAAGTCGCTTCAGTCGATCGACAGAGTTCTGTACCGTCTCATCGAGCATCGCATCAAAAAGCTCTGTCTGCATCCAAGCACCGGCCTGGTCCTCTTCATAACGACGAAGCTTGTCGATATCTTCTCTATCATCCTCATCAAGGTGTGAGATGACCTCTTCACCCTTGTCCTCATCAAAATCATCGATATCGATGACAAGGTCTGTCGCATCATCGGACTCAAGTCCTTCCAAAGCCTGAGCAAGCTCTTCGGAAGAGAGGTGAGAGATCGCCTCATCTTTTCGCTTTTCAGGAAGCTCAAGCAGGACATCACCGAGCATGTCCTGAGGGATCTTTTCCAGAGTCTCGAGAAAGGCCTCCCGGCTCTGTTTCTTATAGATCTTTCTAAGGAGGTAAGCGATCTCGGAAGCGTGAATGGAGTGTGACTCCGGGTCTTGAAGAAAGTTTTCGAAAGTGTGTTGGATCTCGCTAAAGTGTCTCATCCATCAAATCCTCTTTGGATACTATCTGCTGACAGGTATCCGGGTCGACATAACAAGTGTTCTCAAAAAGAGTCACTTGTTCGGCTTGTTGCTCTACCTCAAGATAGAGCTCGATCTCATCATCAAGCTCTGCTTTGAGCTCTTTGAACGCCTTGAGCTTTTGAGCTTTCAGCTTGTTAGTACTCACCTGTACGACCCTAGCCGGATTGACAGCACGCCCATTTTTATAGAGGCCAAAGTGTAGATGAGGACCCGTCGAAAGGCCCGTCGTACCAACGTAACCTATCACCTGCCCTTTTTTGACATACTTCCCTCTCCCTATACCTCGTTTGAATGATTTCTGATGGGCATAAAGGGTCATGTAGCCATCTTTATGACGGATCTTCGTCAGGTTACCGTAACCTCGTGTATATCCGGCAAAGATGATCTTTCCACTACCGGCTGCCATGATAGGCGTACCTCGTCTGGCAGCATAATCGATGCCAAGATGTGCCCGGTACCGCTTAAGTATCGGATGGAAACGTCGTTTTGTGAAACCCGAACTTACTCTGGCATTTCTCACTGGCCTCGCAAGCAAAAAACCTTCTACCTCATTACCCTTCTCATTGTAGTAACGCTCATCACTGTTAAGATAGAGATAGTGACGTTTGCCCCGCATCTCGATCATCGCCACTTCAAGTCTTGGCAATGTAAACGGTTTTCCGAGGCGATATTTTCGCGTATAGATCATGACAAGCGGATCGCCTTTACGAAGGTCACGTCGAAAGTTCAGTGAGTTCTTAAAGCCGTTGACAAAACTCTGCGCGACCCTTGAGGAGCCCGTAGCATTGGTAATATCGATATAGGGTGAGTTCTCGATCTTGACGACAAAAGCATCACGTCGCAGCTCACTGATGATAGGAAGTGCCTCAAATGCGAATGTCCCCTCTTTTCTCATCAGATGTAGTTGTAGTTCATCATTGACGGGGATCAGGACCTGTTCAAGTGAGTTGTTCGCATCAAATAGTACCTGATACTCTACCCCCGTAATGATCTCTTCGGTAAGTTTCTGATCCTCTTTGTCAAGATCATAGTACAAGGACTGTGGCATCTTATTAGCTTCAAGAAAGGTCAGAAACGTCTCACCGTTCTTCCATCTCATATTCTCTGCATATGCTGCAAAAAGCATTAAGGGCAAAGCTATCAAGACCACTATTCGAACCATGTTTTTCACCCTTGTGTCAGGTAAGCAGACCGAAGAGAAGCGTGCATCACACTCCCTTTTCGGTTAACTTAGACTGGCATTATTTTTGTTTTGAAGAGTATCAAAACTTCACTTACACAAAGGTTTGCTCCGGTATAATCGCTATAAAAAAAAGGCTCTATTTGCGCGTCTTCATCTTCCTTGTGCTACTGCCGTTCTCACTGCTCGCAGGCTCTCTCTCCACCCCGCTTCTAGAGGTCGATGGCAATAAAGCCACTGTAAAGATCGACCGGACAAGTACCGGGATCACCGGATTCATAGTCCGCCACTTCAATAGTGAGCGCAGTACCATCCTTGCCAATGCTACCGTCACCGATTATGATAGTGAACGCGGAGTAGCACTGTTGGACCTATCACCGTACACGGGTCTACGACAAAGCTCTCTTCCAAGTGGAAGATGGACACCTGAAGTCGGGGATGAGGCAGTACTCGGGTTTTCCTATACTCGAGCAATGCTTATCGCACCAAGTGATGAGATCTACCACTCTGTCACATCACGTGTCCCTTCACTCGAATGGGCACATCCTGATACCTTTGCTGCATTTCTCTCCTATCGGGGACATCCGACACCTCTGCAGAAGGACTTCAGCGATTTTTGTACTATGACCTCCTCTGGACTTCTCTATATCCACATCAAAGAGAGTCTCTTCACGATGGATTGTAAAAGTATGCAGCTGCTACAGATCGTGCCTGTGGATATAGAGCGTAAGGATGTGAAGCTTCCCTTCTATTTTCGATTTGAGAAGATCCGGGCAGCCTGGTGGGGAGAAGGAAGTGATGAACTGACCTCATACGACCCCTACTATTTTGGTCTGGTCGTCAAAAACAATCCTGATAACGAACTACTTAAGACTTATGCCAAAAAGAACGATATCCCCCCTGAACTATTAAAGTCACACTGGTATGATGGCTTTTCCGGACTCTTTGAAAGTGTCGAAGAAGAAGAGAATCAGCTAGAAGCAAAATAAGGATCAACATGGATCAAAGACATATAAAGTTTTTTAAGAAACTCGTCGGTGCAGAGAACATCTATGATGACAAAGCGCACCTGATAGCTTACTCTTATGATGCGACGCGGGCACATTTCGAACCTGATGCCGTGCTCTTTCCACGCGATGAAGCTGATGTAAGCGCTATCATGGCCTACTGTGATGAGCATCGTATCATCATAGTACCACGCGGGGCCGGCAGTGGTTTCACCGGTGGTGCACTCCCCTCTTCAGGCGGTATAGTCCTTGCTTTTGAGCGCCATATGAACAAGATCTTGGAGATCGACATGGAAAACATGGTCGCTGTCGTACAACCCGGCGTGATCAATATGGACCTGCAGCGTGCTGTCGAAGAAGTAGGTCTTTTCTATCCGCCCGACCCGGCAAGTCAGGAGTACTCTACCATCGGCGGTAATGTCAATGAGAATGCCGGTGGTATGCGCGCTGCAAAATATGGCATCACCAAAGACTATGTGATGGCGATGCGTGCCGTACTACCTAATGGTGATATCATCAAAGCTGGGAAACGCACTATCAAAGATGTCGCAGGGTATAACATCTCCGGTATTTTGATTGCCTCAGAAGGCACCTTAGCCATCACCACCGAAGTGACATTGAGACTTCTTGGAAAACCAAAGATGACCAAGACCGCTATGGGGATCTTTGATACTGTCGACAAGGCGATGGAAGCGGTCTATAAGACGATGGCCAGCGGTGTCACACCCGTTGCGATGGAGTTTCTTGACAATCTCACGATACGCGCTGTCGAGCAGGTCTACAGTAAAGGTCTTCCTGTCGATGCCGGTGCGATCTTGGTCACCGATGTCGATGGAAACCTGGAGAGCGATCTCGATTTCCAGCTGGCCCAGATAGAGAAAGTGTTCCGTGAGAACGGCTGCACAGAGTTCAAGATAGCTGCTGATGAGAAAGAGGCCGCCGACATCTGGTTTGCCCGCCGTAATGCCTCCCAGTCTCTTTCTGTCTACGGCAGCAAGAAGATCAATGAGGATGTCACCGTCCCGCGTGCTGTCCTTCCCCAACTGCTGAAAGAGTTCTATGCTATCGCCGATAAATACAAGATAAACATCCCCTGCTTCGGACACACGGGTGATGGAAATGTCCACACCAACGTCATGGTCGACGGCTCAGACCCGGAACAGGTAAAGATCGCCTATAAAGCGATTGAAGAGGTCTTTCAGGCCACGATCGACCTAGGCGGTACACTAAGCGGGGAGCACGGCATCGGTCTTGCCAAAGCCCCTTACATGGGAATGGCCTTTACTGATGAGGAGATGAACCTCTTTAAGACGATAAAGAAGGCTTTCGATCCAAACAATATTCTCAATCCTGCAAAGATGGGTCTGGATTAAGACATGCATGTCAAACACCTCTCGAAACACATTCGTTTCTTTGCACGGAGACTGTTTGATCCAGAACTGACATATTACGCATCAAGCCTCAGTTTCTATACTCTCTTCACCATCGTGCCACTGCTGGTGATCATCTTATCGTTACTGACGAATACTCCTAGTTTCACTGAATACTATGACAATGTCAAACTATTTATCATGGACAATCTGATGCCCGCACACTCTGTGACCATCACCGGATATATTGATGGTTTTTTGCAAAACTCCCTTAAACTTAGTCTATTTGGTTCTATCATGATCTTTGTAGCATCTATGCTGTTTTTTCAGAACTTTGAGTACATCGTCAGTAAGATCTTTCATACCAAACAGCGAAGCATCTGGGAATCCATCACCACCTATTGGACCCTGTTGACACTGACTCCAATGGCATTGGTCGCCTTCTTTTATGTCTCTGCAAAAGTCTCCTCTTTCTGGCAGGAACAGGCGATCTCTGGTTGGTTTAATATCATGGCGATCTTCCCATATCTCATCATCTGGGCACTCTTTTTTCTGATATACAAGATCTCGGCCAACGCAAAGGTGAACACCAAAGCTGCTGCGATCTCCTCTTTTGTCATCGCACTCGTCTGGAACATCACGAAGATCGCTTTTGTCTACTATATCTTCTATAACAAAAGCTACGCAACCATTTACGGCTCCTTCTCCATACTCATCTTCTTCTTTCTATGGATCTATCTCTCATGGATGATCTTTGTCTATGGCTTGAAACTATGTTATCTGATAGACCGCACTTATAAATACCGTGAGTATCACAACAAACAGAAGCGGTAGTACGTTTCTATACCATACTGCTGACAAAGCTAAAGATAGTTGGAGCAGGACTAGAGGTCCATAGATCGTGACTGATCTCGGAGATGACATCTCCAGTAGCTCCAACAAGACTCCGTCTAACAGAGCCCCCAGCCCGATAAGATGGGCAATTAGAACAAATGGATAAAAGAGAATGAATGACATGCTCCATAACACTGATAAGGGATGAAGCATGCTAAAGCTCCCAAAGAGCCAGAGTCCCGAAGGTAACATCATCAGATAGACCCAGATATGGATAGTGATAAACTGTATACCTTTGTGCCAGTGTGAGAAGTAACGTAAAAAAAGTAAGATAGAGAAGACACCTCCTACGGAGAGCCAAAATCCCAGGGAGAAGAAGAGTCTTGGCCAAAGTGAGAGAAGTAGCATCACAGTCACAGACAACGACTGCATAGATAACACCCGTATCCCTCTATCATAGAGAATAAAACCAATGAGCATCATCCCAAAGGCCCTGACGAGAGATGGGACAAAATCTAAAAACCAGAGATATGCAAATAAGATGAACAGCGTCATGACAAAAAGGTCTCGTCTGCTTTGGCGGTAGGGAAAATAGCGTTTCTGAAACTGCGTATATAGCGGGTTAAGTACGACCATGATAATAAAGGTGAGTACTCCCAGGTGAAAGCCGCTGATGGCTAATAGATGACTTATACCTAGTGAAGAAAGGCTACTTCTTACCTCTCTATCCATTGCAGAAGCAGTAAAAAGGGCACCATAGATCTGGGCTATATGGCTATTATCATGTTTTGATGCGATATGATCGGCAACATGCTGTCTCACCGATCTCTGCGAAAAGACCTTGGTTATCTTGGTATAAGCGAAGAAGCCTTTCAAATACTCCATAAAAGTCAGATTATCAGTTTTGAGCAGTAACTCCAGAGAGTGCCCTTGCAGATCACGAAGATAGTAGGGACCGGTCGTGTAGAACTGGATCCCATCTGAGGTACGGAGTCTTAGGACCTGATAATGGCTTTCACCTTTTTGCTTCTGATACTGCCGTACGACTTCAGCTTGTAGAGAGGCATCATCAAAAGTAGTCAATCTTTTATAGTCGTGATATTCAATTGTCAGCATCATGCTCAAGAGTAGTAGACATAGAGTAAAAAAACTGTAGATATCACGACCACTAAACAGTACAGTCCGCTCCAGCTTCATCACAGCTCCTTCTGCACATAAGAAGACTATGATATCACAAAAATTAGATTATTTAAAGAGTAGGTATAAAGACATCTTACTATCATCACATCTGATCTAATAGATGATAATTGGAGATAAACGATCTTAAAGGAGTTCTATTCTAGAGTATTTGGAAGTATAAAATACAAATGCTACAGGCCTAAATGAGATGACTTAGTACTCCAGGATAAGCTTTCAGTACACATCGATGTGCACTTACTATCTAAGCCTATGATCGCACAACGAGTGTGCTCAAAGTCAAATGAGTGTGGTTCTTTTGTCTTTTCTAAATAGTAGGCATAGAGATATTACCGCCGACATCCATATTTGCAGAACTGGTGTCTATGTTCTCATAGACGATCTCAGTACCGCCATAAGCAGGAGCATCGACAAAGCGAGTAAGTTTTTTCTGAAATACCAGCTTCACATGGCCAGTCGGACCATTACGCTGTTTTCCTATGATGATCTCCGAGTCCTCTTCCTCTTTCTCAATATAGGTCCCAACAAACTCTTTCCCCTCAGCCTTTGCTGCTTTCTCACGCTCTTTCTCCTCTTTGTAGAGGTAGACATCATCACGATAGACAAACAAGATGATATCTGCATCCTGCTCGATCGATCCAGATTCACGAATATCACTCAGCATAGGACGCTTATCGTGACGTGACTCGACTCCACGGTTTAGTTGAGAAAGGGCGACGATCGGCATCTCAAGTTCACGGGCAAGCATCTTCAATCCCCGTGACATCTCACTGACTTCAAGGTGGCGGTCCTTGTTCCCCGTACCGCTCATGATCTGCAGATAGTCGATCACTGCCATCTCTATCTCAGGATGCTTACTCTTTAGCTTACGAAGACGTGAGCGTAGCTGATTGATGTTTACCGAGCCCTGATCATCAACAAACAGTTTACTCTGCTGCATCTGTTCGATCGCATTGTTAAGGCGGCTCCACTCATCATCATTAAGATCACCCACACGCAGTTTTTGAAGGTAGATAGATGTCTTGATACTAAGTAATCGCATCATCAGTTGCTCTGCCGGCATCTCCAGTGAGAAGAAAGCCACCCCTTTTCCCTGCTCAAGTAGGTTTTGCACCATGTTCAACGCTAAAGAGGTCTTTCCCATCGCAGGACGAGCAGCGAGGATGACCAGGTCACCTTTTCCAAAGCCCGTTGTCATCTTGTTTAGTTCGGCAAATCCGGTATCCACGCCGACAAGTACAGAGTTTCCTCTTGCCTTCATCTCCGCGATGTAAGCCATCGTATCTTCTGTGATCCTCGGTGCGTCTTTAAAGTCACTAGTCTGGTTGTCCTGTGTGATCTCATAAAGCTTCTTCTCTACCAGATTGACGACTTCACCGCTTGGAAGATCCTCTTCAAGTGTCACCCGCTTTATCTCTGTCGTCAGGGTAAGAAGGTGTCGCTTTAGTGCTTTATCCCGGATCTCCTGGATGTAGGCCATAGTATTGGAGATGGGATTAGAGGAGAGAATCTCCAGCAAGGTCCCTTCATCAAACTTCTTCTTGTTACTGAGTTCTTTTTTGATGAACTCCTCATCGATCGGACGGTCATTTTGGACCAGAGCTTTCATCGCTAAGTAGATATCCTGGTGCGCCGGAAGGTAGAAATCATCAGGTTTAAGTCTTGCCTCCAACTCATCGAACTGAGAAGGATCGAAGATGATCGAGCTTAAGATCGAACGCTCAAATGAGAGGTTATAAAGAGCTTCTTCCATTGCTATGATTCCTTATCAAACTTATCAGCCATCATCTCGACTTCACTGATAAAACGCTCGACCAACTCATCTTCTTGAAGCCTCGCTACCACATCGCCTTTGACCATGACCAGTCCGGCCCCTTTACCATACGCGATGGCGACATCAGCATGCTGTGCTTCACCTATAGCATTGACTACACAACCCATCACAGAGACGTTCAACGGTGCTTTGATATGTTTAGTACGCTCTTCTATCTCACCCACTGCTGTGACCAGGTCAGCCTCTATCCGCCCACAAGTCGGACAGGAGATGATGTTCAGTCCTTCACCAGCAGCCCCACTGTCTTTTAAGATAGCACGACCGACTTTGATCTCTTCTTCAAGCTCTCCAGTAATAGAGATACGCATCGTATCACCAATACCATCAAGCAGCAGTGTCCCCAGTCCGATGGCACTCTTAATAGTCGCATGAAAGATAGTCCCGGCTTCAGTGACCCCCAGGTGGAACGGATAGTCGTTCTTAGGTCGTAGCATCCTATATGCAGCCACTGTCCTCTCGACATCACTGGCCTTCAAAGAGACCTTAATATCACTAAACCCAAGGTCCTCAAGATATTTGATGTTGTACTCAGCTGAAGCCACCATACCCTCGGCACTCTGTCCATAACGGTTCTGAAACTGCTTCTCCAGACTGCCTGAGTTCACACCGATCCGGATAGGGATACCATGGTCCTGGCAGGCTTTGACTACCTCTTTGACACGACTTTTCTCTCCGATGTTTCCCGGATTTATGCGGATGCAATCAACACTCTCTGCTGCTATCAACGCCAGACGATAGTTAAAATGGATGTCAGCGATGAGAGGAAGGGAGGTCTGTTCTTTGATGGCCTTAAGAGCAAGAGCATCCTCTTTCTCAGGGACTGCGACACGAACGATATCGCAACCTGCGAAATGAAGACGATTTATCTGTTCCACTGTTGCCGCGACATCATGCGTCCTGCTATATGTCATCGACTGTACTGAGATGGGGGCATCTCCGCCAATGGGGACATCCCCGACGAATATTTGTTTGGTTGGGTATCTTGTGATCATAGAGGATTGTAGCGTTTAAGTAGTTAGAGAGAACTTCTATTTATCCAGTATCACTCTGTTCTTAAACTCTTTGGCTTCACGCCATTTTACTTCTGCCCTGCGAACAAACTCGTCACTCTTCTCTCCATTCTCATACTGCGAACCTCCAACACTGATAGTCACAGGAGCTTCAGCCATCAGATGTTTCTTCTCTACTGCTTTACGCAATCGTACAGCAAGGATCTTCACCTTCTCGACCTCCGTATCCGGAGCGATCACGACAAACTGGTTCTCACTGACTCGACAAGCAATGTCACTGGAGCGTATCAAAGGTGAAAGAAATGCACCAAACGCAATAAGCAGGGGATCACGTTTATCCAAAGTGATATTTTCAAAGTCATCTATTCCAAAAGCTATGATGGAGAGTGGTTGAAGCGTCCGGCTGGCACGTGCTGAAGCATGTTTGATCTCCTCAAGAAAATAGCTGCGATTATAGAGTCCTGTCAGACTATCCATCAGTGCATGTTTACCACTCTCATGGCTCATGTCGATCCGCATGATATAGACGATGAGTGCGATGATGAACAGTGTCACGACCAACAATGCATAGAGGATGTAAAGAGTACCTTCGCGTTCACCTTGCAGTCGGGAAGAGACTGCCATCGAAAAACGCTCATAATCCTTTAGACAAGCTCGAAACTCTTTTTTGGCGTCACTCATACCATACTTACAGACCTTCCATTTAGCATATAATTCTCTGAAAGTATCCGCAGGGTTGTGAAAACCAAAATTGGTCTGACCTGCCTCTTTTTGCATGAACTCTCGGTCAATACGTTGAAAAAGCTCTTCAATATATGCCGCGCTTGCAGGGTCGACCACACCACTGCGTTTTACAGACTCCAGTGCACCACCAAGACGTCCAACATCTTTCATGACAAGAGAGCTCTTCTCGACCGAGCCAGAAAGATGATATGCCAGATAGAAGTTAGCGGGAAAAAGAAGAATAAGGAGATAGAGAAAGATGGTGATGTTCCAGGGAAGACTCTCAGTTTTCATGATCTCATCACCTCAGCCGTCAAGACTTTGTTACGTATCTTCCTGGCTTCATCTAACGTCTTCTCAGCTCGCTGTACAAAACCATTGACCTCTTCACCGGGTTGGTATTTAGCAACACTCAGACTGACCGTCATAGGATGCTGTATCATGAAATCATGGGCCAGGACTTTCATGCGTATCCTTTCTGCCACCATAAGGACGTTCTGAAGGTCAGTTTGCGGTGTTATGATGGCGAAGGTATCATCATCATAACGACAGGTCGTATCACTTGTACGTGTCAGGGAGAGAAGAAGACCCCCAAACCTCTCAAGTACTTTGTCGTTCTTTTCCGTACCAAACATCTTGAGCATATCATCAAAATCATCAATAGCGATAAACATAATAGAGAGATCATACTCATGCCGCTCTGCAAGCGAACAAGCCGGAGCGATCTCAGCATAGAAATAATCACGATTAAAGAGCTTGGTAGCGAGATCATATATCGTATGCTTCTCAAGCTGTCTTCGCATATAGGACCGGATAAAATA
This sequence comes from Sulfurimonadaceae bacterium, assembly GCA_016744575.1. Taxonomy (GTDB): domain Bacteria; phylum Campylobacterota; class Campylobacteria; order Campylobacterales; family Sulfurimonadaceae; genus BB26. Next base: position 18,356 of record JADGEC010000021.1, read on the forward strand.
GATCATCAAGACGGTTATGATCATAGTGAAGACAAGGCTCAGGTAGAGCCCGTTCAATGCCTGCTCACGTTTGACATTTGCCATCTTCTCCACGACAATACTTAGCTTAGTAGACTGTTTCCAGCACTTCTCCCCACTTTTAAGGATCGCCTTACGCTCTGTCTCCTTAGGAAGATTGGTCTTAAAGTTTCGCCAGCATACTTTGAGTGACGAGAACTCTATCTGCGGATTATGAAACCCGATGTCGAACTGATTTGAACTTCGCTGCATAAACTGACTATCGACATGACCAAGCATCAGATCCAATGATGCTATCATCTGCTTGTCTATCTTCTCTGGAGCGTAGATCGTCAACTGTTGGATACCCCCACCGATAAGGCCGATGTTCTTAACAGTCGTCGCATCGTTTTGCGTATCATCGATGAGTTTATTTGCGAAATAGAGGTTAATAGGAAACAGGAATACTAATAGATATAGCAGTACCGTTATCCTCAGTGAAGACCAATCCCTAAGCATGATTTATTACCTTTTAGACCATTCAGTCTGCTCTTAATTATCATTCTACTGCTTATTTTGTTAATTTTTAATAAATAAGCACGATATTTAGTTGAATTCCATTGGGTCCATATCTATTTCAGCCAGTTCTGTCTTACAACTTCTCACTGCACGGATGATGTCAGTACTTTTGTCTGCACGGAGTAGGATCTGAAAACGGAATTTACCAGCTATACGCTCTATAGGCGCAGCACCGGCACCTACAACGACTACAGTGCCAAGCTCTGCTAATCTCGCCTGCATCTGCTCCATCTCAACACGGGCTTTTTCTGCATATTTATGTGCGAACAGTATCCGGCATAGTTTTTTGTACGGGGGGTACATCCCCTCTCGGAAGAGCATCTCCTCTTCAAGAAACTGCTCATAGTACTCGATGTAAGGAGCAAAGAAGGCTTCATTGAAACTTTGGACCAGGACCAGAGCTTCCTTCTTTCTTCCACTTCGTCCAGCTATCTGGATCAATAGTGAGAGCGCTTTTTCACGCGCACGATAATCACTCATATTTAGGATATTATCTAGGCCAAGTACTACGGCAAGGGTCACATCGTGATAGTCATGCCCTTTAGATAACATCTGAGTCCCGATAAGAAGATCCGTCTTGCCTTCATTAAAACGCCTTAAGGCACTTTTGAGTTTGTTCTGTGTAGTTATCACATCTCGGTCAAACTGCTCGACCTCTATATGTGAGTAGTGTTCTTTAAAATATGACGTCGCTTCTGCTGTCCCAAGCCTGGAACTGAGCAGATCTCCATGTGCGCATTTAGGGCATTTTTGAGGGATCGCTTCTGAATAGTTACAGTAGTGACACTGAACGCTACGTGTATTACGATGGACACTCATCCCAACGCTACAAAATGGGCACTCATAGGTAAACCCACAGGCATCACAGATAAGATACTTAAAGTTTGCCCTCGTCGGGATAAAGACCATGCCCTGATCACCTTTCTTGGACATCTCCATCACAGAGTGTTCTATCAAGGGTGTGATCTCCTCTGTATGTGGTTCAAACACCACTCTTCGCTTTGCCCCGAAATGCCCCCCTTTAAGACGAAAATGGGGAAATTTCGAATAAGAGGTCAGTGAAGGGGTCGCACTTCCAAGCACGATTGGGATCTTTAGCTGAGAGGCAGTATAGATGGCCATGTCTCGGGCTTGATAACGCGGTCTTGAGGATGATTTATAACTCTCATCATGCTCTTCATCAACGATGATAAGCCCCAACTTCTCTATAGGTAAGAAGAGTGCTGAACGGGGACCGGCAATGATCTTGGCCGAACCATCATAGATGGCGTCCAGATTTTTTATTTTCTGCTTTTTAGTCAGTTTCGAATGCCACATGACGACCATCTCACCGAAAAACTTCTCCAACCGTATCTGCATCTGCGGCGTCAAGGAGATCTCCGGCATCAAAAAGAGCACACGTTTCTCATCTTGAAGTATCTCTGAGAAATACTTCATATAGATCTCTGTCTTACCAGAACCCGTATCACCAAAAAGAAGCGAGACCTTATGCTTTCGCAAAAAATCCAAAGCCTCATCCTGTTTTTTACTCAAGACGATCGCTTGAACCTCTCCTATCTCCTCTGTCCTGTTTTCCATCTCCCCAGATAAAAAAGGTATAAAAAGTCCCAGTGCCTCGCCAAGTGAACTAAAATAGTACTCTGCGATGAACTTCGCACTCTTATACTGCTGACTTGAAAAATGCTCATCCATACTCTCTAAGATAGAAAGTGTCTTAAAATCCGGTTGTGCCACTTCTTCAGCTACACATCCGAAAAGCTCACGATTACGCAGCTTTACCTTTACATGTTGATAAGGGAGAAGTGATGGTTCAGACTGATAAGTCAACGGCTCTAAAGGAGAGCCTAGAAGGATTATTTTATAGTAGTGCAATTATTGTGTCAATGTCGCGCACAAGCCTGTTGTTGGAGTACAATCGAATGTACCATTTGTATCCTCATAGGTGAACGCCGCTGTCTTTCCAGCAATGCTGTAGGTATATGTGTTTACAGGTGCTTCAGCCCAACCTTCATCCGTCTCACCATATTTTATTACATTTGTAAAATAGGGTGACGCCAATGTCGTATTGTCATCTAAAAACTCTATCCAGCTGTTATCACCCCTAAACAACCTTTGCTGACGCTCTGTAACTATACCTGATCTGACCGCGGCTATCGTACTTCTTGTCTTTGCGATCTTTGCATCATCTCTGGTCGCTGCGAACTTTGGTACCGCGACCGCGGCCAATATACCTAATATGACTATGACGAACACAAGCTCGATCATTGTAAACGCTTTTCTTGTACGGCTCTTCATCAGAAGCTCACTCTCTGTCCTCTTAGCGGAATAGGATATTCTCTTGCATCAAATATCAACTGCAACTGACTACATAGGGCATCTGGACCTGCACCATACTCCAATGATAAGTTAGCATCTAAAGCACCATCATAGACTTTAAATGTAAGACAATCTGTATTACTACCCATCTGAAAGTCTGCTGACTTGTTTGCTAGATCTAATGTCGCTTCACCTTTAACTACCATCCCTTGAATCCCATAGGACATGAGACTCAGATCTTCTTCGATCTCACCTTTAGAAATAGCATAAGAAGCTATCTCAGTCGACGCAGTTGCCATCGACTGAGAGACTGTTGCAATCTTAGCATCATCACGTGTCGCAGCTAGTTTTGGAATTGCTACTGCGGCCAAAATACCTAAAATAACAATTACAAAAATAAGTTCTATCATCGTGAACGCTTTTTTCATCTCTACACCTACCTGTTCCAAAACAGCTTAAGCTGTTTTGGATTAATCACTCTCCGTCAGGCCTTAAAGTAAATACTCTTTACACAAGGAGACAACTACCTACCAAGTAACGCTCGAGCCACCAAATTGATGGACAAGAGCAAGATCTTTTGTTGCGGTATTAATACCTTTACAAACAGCTGAAGTATTGCCATCACCACTGACCGTCAAATTACCATCAGTAAGAGTCATTTGAAATCCAGTACAATTTTCCGTACCGATTTTGTAGAATGCTTTGCTTGTTGCATTTGTATCATCCGCAACTCCACCCCCCGTGAGAACTAAATTTACATTCGTCATCTCACCCCATTTACCCATTTTTCCCTGTGCCGTGTAGTAAGCACCGACATCTGAGACTATTGTGGCAATTTCAGACGCACCTTTAGCGACTTTAGCATCATCACGTGTTGCTGCAAGTTTCGGAATGGCAACTGCTGCCAAAATACCCAGGATAACGATAACAAAGATCAATTCGATCATAGTAAAACCACTTCTTTTCATGGCTTACTCCTTCATTCAAAATTTCAGGTTACTCTTGTAGCCTTACTGAGATTATGAAGAAGATAGACTTACAAACAGATAAAATTAGTTAATTTTTAACATCAAATAATATAAAATGCGTAAAAATAGCAGAAAAGAACAGCTGTTATGGTTATTTTATTCTCTCTAATAATCTTTTTATCTCGATTTCCTGGTTGTAAAGATCGTAATTTTTACGTATATAAGCCTGTAAAAGTGTCTTAAAACTATTACTGCCTTCCATGTTCAGATCTTTTTCCAGCTGCTGTTCCAAAAAATGAGCGAACTCGACTTCGATATCTATATCGAAACGGCTCCCGTTAATATTCAGCGTGATCTTTTTGTTCATGACTCAGCCCAGACTTTCATGGTATCAGCCAAGAATGCTCTCTATTTTACTGACGATATCTTCGATCTCCATATCTTTCATCCCGTTCTCTTCTGTCAGACGATCGATCTCGGCATCTTTTGCCTCACTTTCACTTCTCAGTGTCACCGTCTCTATACGCAAAGCCTTCATCTCTTCTCTCATACTATCATGCTGCTGCAGTATCTCAGTCACTCTTTCACTTAATCTTTGCAGAGTCGTCTGTTCTTCCATCGATGCCTACCTATTGGGTCTGTATTTTCTACTTCATTATAATTCTACCATAATTAAAGAACCCCTTAAAAGTAAAAGGTAAATATTGGCAAGATTTGAAGTGATCAGTGACTAGACAGTCGCTGATCATCAGCCTGTAGCTATCGATGTAGCAGTAGAAAGTATCAAGAAGGGAAACCACTACCAAACGTTTGAGAGTGTGACCGAAAGTGGCAAGACATCTATCATGGACAAGGTCATTGACGTAAACAGATACCGACTATCATCATGACATATGACAAGACCCTCGTAGCACGACTCTATATTGAATGCAAAGCCATCTTTCCCACAACAAGTATATCTCTTACTATTATCGCTACAAACCTGTGGCCTACAGCATAAGACAATAATTTCTTATGTCTTGGTCAAAGTGTCTGTATAAAACGAAATGCTATGGACTGATAGTTCTATACGATGATGCCGTTATGCCATTGCACCAAGCTCAGGCGAAGCCCGCTTATAACAGGCAGTACTTCATGGCTGTAGAGCGGATTGCTTGGAAAGACAACCATCATCCCTGCTTTCGGACGAATTTTAATCTGATCACCCTTGTCGTCAAACAAGTAATTAAATATCAGTTCACCACCATTAAACTGGGATGAACCCTCAGGTCGATCATTGTGTGAAGTCATAAAAAGCAGCGTGGTGATCTTACGATGTGGTGCCACTTGTATAAAACCGACCGTCTCAGCTTGTTCATCTATCAATTCATTGGAATCATCGGCATGTTTGATATAGAACGCTCCTTCAGTATATTCAAGTGCCTGTACACTAGTCGCGGTGGTGAGCGCAATATTAAAAAAGTCTTCGATATTGCTCTGAAAATGTATAAAGTTTTTATGATAGATCTCAAGTAACCTATCTGGAAGTTCATGGATACAGGTCTTGCGGATATTCTCATCAATAGCCGGCTGGACGATTCCCTGTTGAAGCGATTTGACTCTTGCCTGTTCCGCCTCAGAATGTTGTACCGTAAAGCTGACGATCTCGTCACACGCACTCATCGATAAGAAGTCTTCAATGATCAAGTAAGGGTAATCGTTATACGGGCTTGGCATCAAGCGTGTATCAAGTCTTAGGTCGGTTATGAGATCATCGCAGTAGATGAAGTTACTGATCTGTTTCAAATCTTAGACGTCATTCAGAGGACCAGTATATTATTGTATGCTTGAGACCTCTTGGTCTATGCGACTGTTCAGCAGCGTGTACAACCAGGTCAACATCCTTCAGCCAGAGATATGTTCTATCTTTCGTGCTCGGTGTTCGTCCCCAAATATCAATATTTTTCAATCCCTGTAGATCGAGTTCATGCATAGTAGCCCTCTTCATCTCATCATAAAAACCAAAAAAAGGACGATCTTTTTTCGAGTTTCTTCTATCTACCGTCTCCAACTCTTTTTTATAAGGTGGAAGATTGGGCGATCAGTGGTTCAGCAAGGTGCGATCTTCTGATCGGCCATGGCACATATAAGAGTCTCTCTAGGCCAATATAGTGCACAATATTGGGGAACTCCTCGCTTGGATGAGTACTAAAAAGACATAGGCCTGTCACGGAGGGGATGATCATTGTATTCGATCGGTCATTTCGAAAGAGAGTAAATATAAGCCATAACAGACTGAATATAGTTTCAGTATAGCGCAATTTTCAGGATCAACGGTAACCATCAATGGATGATGTGATTCTCGGCAGCATCTAATACCAACCTTCGTTAAGGAGTGCTACTTTAAACGAGGGTTGGTATAAGCAGCCATCTGCCATAAGACCCACACTATTCACAATTAAAAGCTATAATTCCACAATCAAGACAAGGGGCACTATTGGCAGAGTTTAAAGTACATACCGACTATTCTGCCGCGGGTGATCAGCCCAAAGCCATCGAAGTGCTTTCCGAAAGTATTTTAAAGGGTAATCGCTACCAGGCTTTAGAAGGTGTTACAGGCTCTGGTAAGACCTTTACTATGGCTAAGGTCATTGAAAAGACCAAGATGCCGACGATCATCATGACGCACAACAAGACCCTTGCCGCCCAGCTCTACAGTGAGTTTAAAGCCTTCTTTCCCAATAACCATGTCGAGTATTTCATCAGCTATTACGACTACTACCAACCCGAAGCCTACATACCTCGACAAGACCTTTTCATCGAGAAAGACAGCTCCATCAACGAGGAGCTTGAACGACTTCGGCTTTCAGCAACCGCCAACCTGCTCAGTTATGATGATGTCATCGTCGTCGCCTCTGTCTCTGCCAACTATGGTCTGGGAGATCCTGAAGAGTATGAGAAGATGGTACAGATCATAGAGATAGGTGATGAGATCAGCCAAAAAAAGCTGCTTTTACGCCTTGTCGATATGGGTTATTCACGAAATGACAGCTATTTTGACAGTGGTCATATCCGAGTGAGCGGCGATGTCATAGATATCTATCCTCCTTATCTCGAAGATGAAGCAGTACGTGTCGAGTTTTTTGGCGATGAAGTCGAAGCCGTTTACCTGTTTGAGCCCATTGCGAACAAGCGGCTTGAGGACAAAAAGAGTGTCACCATCTATGCGACCTCACAGTTCACAGTTGGTAGAGAAAAACTTGCACGTGCTGCTAAACTAATAGAAGATGAGCTTGGTCCCAGACTTGATGACCTGCTGGCAAACGGTAAGATCGTCGAGGCGCAGCGGCTAAAACAGCGGACCGAGTTCGACCTTGAGATGCTTGAGACGACCGGGATGTGTAAGGGTGTCGAGAACTACTCCCGCCATCTCACTGACAAAGAACCTGGTGAAGCCCCTTATACATTATTAGATTACTTTGACCTGCATCATGATGAGTATATGATCATTGTCGACGAGTCCCATGTAAGCCTACCGCAGTTTCGCGGTATGTATGCCGGTGACCGCAGTCGAAAAGAGGTCCTTGTCGAGTATGGCTTTCGTCTGCCTAGTGCATTGGATAACCGGCCACTGAAGCAAGATGAGTTCATCAACAAGGCACCTCACTACCTTTTTGTCTCTGCTACTCCTACACCCTACGAACTCGAACTCTCCAGCGTCAAAGCTGAACAGATCATTCGTCCTACAGGACTGCTTGACCCGCCCATCATCATCAAACCCTCAGAAAATCAGGTAGAGGACCTGCATGATGAGATAAAAAGAGTCATTATCAAAGATGAACGCGTACTGGTCACTGTACTGACAAAAAAGATGGCCGAAGCACTGACAAAATATCTGGCTGACCTTGGTATCCGCATCCAGTATATGCACTCAGACATCGATGCCATCGAACGTAACCAGATCATCCGGGGACTGCGTGTCGGGGACTTTGACGTACTTGTCGGGATCAACCTACTTCGTGAAGGGCTTGATCTTCCCGAAGTAAGCCTTGTTGCTATCTTAGATGCCGATAAAGAGGGCTTTTTACGCTCTGAGACAGCCTTGATCCAGACGATAGGCCGTGCGGCACGTAATAGTGAAGGTCGTGTCATCCTCTACGCACAGAAGATGACAGGTTCTATGCAGCGCGCCATCGACATCACTGATATACGGCGTGAAAAGCAAGATGCTTTTAACAAAGAACACGGCATCATCCCGACGACAGTCAAACGGGCACTCGATAGTAACCTTAAAGTCGAAGATACGGGTGAGCTTTATAACAAAAGTAAAAAAGCTGACAAGATGCCCGCAGCAGAACGAAAAAAACTATTAAAAGAGTTGACCCTCAAGATGAAAGACGCAGCCAAAAGACTTGAGTTCGAAGAGGCAGCACGACTGCGCGACGAGATCGCAAAAATAAAACAATTATGATGTAAGGCAGACACTTGGAAGATATGCTCACTAACCTGGCCACTTACGGCTATGTCCTACTTTTTCTCTATTCACTCGGCGGCGGTTTTGTCGCGTTGATGGCAGCCGGGGTCCTCTCCTATCTGGGAAAAATGGACCTCGCTACGAGTATTGCTGTAGCATTCATCGCCAACTTCATCGGGGATGCCCTGCTCTTCTATATGGGGCGTTATCACAAGAGCGATATGATGAGCTATCTCCATAAGCACAAAAGGAAACTGGCTCTCTCTCACCTATTGATGAAAAAACACGGCTCCTGGATCATCATCATCCAGAAGTATGTCTATGGCATCAAGACCCTGATTCCTATCGCCATCGGGCTGACGAAATATGACTTTACCAAGTTCAATATATTGAACGCTATTGCAGCAGCTCTCTGGGCAGTCACTGTGGGTTACGGTAGTTTTCTTGCCGGAGATGCTTTGACTTCTGCTTATGATGTCATCGCAGAACGCCCCTACATCGCACCACTCATCCTCATCTCACTCTTTGGACTGCTTTGGTTCTATATGTCGAGAGCTACGAAGAGACGCTGAGTCATCAGCGTCAAGATATCCAAAATTCCTATCAAGCTCAAATATTCGATCAAGGTCTATAGACATGAAGATGTCATCCAAGAGTTGATCAAACCCCATATGCTACCGCTACATCAATGAAAATATCAATGCCTTTGTAGATCATCTACACTTCAACAGAGCAACATGAGATGATGATCCTCAGTTCAAGGAGTTCTATTCAAACGGCACCTCTATTTATTTTAATAATGATTATCATTTTAATAATACTTGAAGATTTACTTCACTATAATATTGATATCAATTATCATAAAGGAAATAAAATGTCCGTAAACAGGCTCCGAAACGAAGTAGACACTCTGATCTTAAACGCAGGTAGAAGACCCGATATGAGGATGAGCTGTTCGATCATTCGCGCACTGAAGCTTCGTCATGGAGAGATAGACACGACTATAGCACGTACACTTATTGAAACATCTATCAAAGAACTTTCTTAGATACTCTTCAGGTCTATCCTGAGATGATACCATCAAAAAGAGTGCCATAGGCCTTTGAGAACAAAAGGACCTCAAGCGTGCTATCAACAAATACCAGTAAGTGATAGATCAAGAAGAGATACGAAAAGACTCTTCATCTCTACCTTCAGGAGATTCGATCAGAAGGTACTCCCTGCGACTCTTGTCGACGACCTCTAGCCATCCCAACTCATTGAAGTACTTGACATGACGCACAACACTGGAATAGTTAGCGGTCTTTCCCTGCATCTCGTTTAATAGGCTGACCATCTTATAGACTGAGATCGGTCGGCTCTGCATATGGAACATACTCAGTACTCTTTCACGTAGGGCAGAATGACGTAATTCCCGTCTCCTGAGATGTCGCTTCAAATGGGCATGAAAGAGAGCTATACTTTCACGTCTTTGCAGGTCGATGTGCAGCATCTTAGTCCTCTGAGATCAGATGTTCATAACGTTCATCGGTCAGCAGCTTTAAAAAAGCGATGATAGCGTCGATCTTTGCATCACTCAATGCCTGCGTCGCTTGAAGGACTTCATAGTTCACCGTCTCGTTCACATCAGCTGGATCCCATGTCTCTCCTGTCTCTGGGTTTAAAGGGTGATCACCTTGGCCCGCCATATGATCATAAAATTCCAAGACGGTCCGTAACTCTTTAAAGACTCCATTCGTCATATAGGGTCCTGTGACCATGACATTACGAAGCGTCGGTACCTTCATCTTGCCATAGTGGGTGGTCTCATTGACATCATCTCTGCCGCCAAGGCCAAGGTCCTGGGTATCGTGTGAAAGCCCTTTGGTATCAAGTGCCGCATAGTTCTTTGGCGTGCCGATGTTCTCATACTCAAAGTTACTGAAGATCTCATTCACACCTTCAGACTCAGAGTCGATGGAGTGGCAGGTGACACAATTGGTATTGGCCTCAGAGAAGAAAAGCGAGTAACCCAGATCCTCTTGCTCACTCATCGTATACTCACCACTTTTGAAACGGTCATATTTCGAATCAAACGCTGCGAACAGCTCTGTCTTCTCAAACTTGGCGATCGACTCGGCGACGGCGTCGTATGCGACATCGACATCTTCAAACACATCATCCCCATAAAGCGTCTTGAACGCTTCGACATAGTCCACATTCTCTTTGATACGGTCGATGACACTCTCCGCATCAGGCATCATCATCTCAGCTATGTCCAAAAATGGACCCTTTGCCTGTGCCTTTAAGTCATCGGCACGTCCATCATGGAACTGCCCGCCGATGTAAGAGTCATCATCTTGCTGAGTGAATGTGGGTATGAACTGGGCATAAGTCGCTGTTGGAGCATTACGACCACCAAGAGAGAGACCGTCATCACCCAAAGAGAGTGAACCATTGACTGGATTAGGATCAGCTTCATCTAGAAAGCGCCCATCGACAAAAGCACGCTCTTCATCATGACAGGTGGAACACGACATTGTTCGCTGTAACGAAAGATTGGCATCAAAGAACAGCTCTTTACCCAGACTCTCTTTGGTCGAAGCCTCACTCTCTGTAGTACTGCTCCCACTACTTCCACAACCTGATAACAGCACTATAAACGATAGTGTGATTGGTATTATTCTGTTCATCTCATCCTCCTAAAAGATAAATCCGGCTTGCATCGTGAAGACACTCTCATCAGCAAGCTTCGCATCAGCGGCATAGTCTTTGACCGCATAGTCCGCTTTGAGCACTACTTTGGGGTCTGGGAAGTAGGCGACGCCTACACTGTACTCGTAAAAGCGGTTATTATCAGGAAACTCCGTGTCGCCAGAAGCATCCATATCAAGGCGTTCGAAGTCCAATACCCCATAGACCTTCTGCATGGTATCCATCGTATTGAGGACATCGTATGCGATGGTGAGATACTGTCCGTTGACAGCGTCTGAGATCACTGCATCGTTCAACGCAGTGACATCTCCATCTAACGAACCATAAGCTGCCATCGCCTTGATGTCAAACCCATTCTTACGATAGGTCGCATGGACTTCTGCCATAGTGATGTCGACTTCTGCATCGCCGCTGTTGCCGGTACTGACACCCGGTCTACTCTCCTCTAACACACTCGACTCTCCATAGAGGAACGATCCTCCCACATCAAACCCATTACCTACAGCATATTGGCCGCGTACGACTGCTGAGAGATCATCAGTAAACTGACGTGCACCAAATCGTCCCTGCTGGATGAAACGACCTTCGGTAAATGCACCGGCATCTGGAGAGGTGATTATCCCGCCGTAATACTCGAACCCTCCGATCTTTCCATGCATCAATGCACCGTTCGTATGCCATGTCGATGGGATGATATAGGTCTCGACCAGAGGCCGTTCAGTCGTCAGGTAAGCCACTGGTTCGTGGTTTAGATTGGTAAGACCCATCGGGACAAGGACATGCCCAATACGAAGCGCATAAGCGGGATCGAACAGGAAGTCCAGGTAACTGAACTCGACGATGGCATATTTGTAGTTCTTGGTATCGTCTGAACGTGCACCGCCATCCTCAAACTCGATCTCCGTGTTCATCACTATCCAGTCATTGAAACGAAACCCGATGTAGGGTACGAAACGGACGATGTTGAACTCACCCTTCTCCCGAGTCTGATTAGCCGTATCACTGGCATAGTTCTTGAAATCCGTATACTTCTTGTATTTGTATTCCCCGTAACCGCCTATCGATACCGCAGACTTGGCATGATAGACCTTGGATGCGGCCTGACCCATAGAGCTGACACTCTCATAGTCGTCTACAGGTGAGTAGATAGCATCGTTTAATGACCCTAGCTCTTCTACGATGACTTCATCGTTCTGCTGAGACTCGCTCTTCATCTCAGCGATCTCCTGTTTGAGTACATCGATCTGGGATTGTAATGCCTCAGTCTCGGCTCCAGATGCTAAGACAGCAATACAGCTAAGTGATAAGACGATCTTTTTCATATGATATTTCCTTTTTAAGTTTTAATGGTCTGGTCAATAGATCTAGGATGGAATCATGCCCCGTACCCTTACCCAGTCCGAACTGAAGTACTGAGACCTCAGTGATATACAATGTGCCAAATAGACGGTCCCATACAGCCAGTGCGCCACCATAGTTATGCTCGGCTCCCATGCGCGTATGATGGAGCTGATGCATGAACGGAGAGATCACCCATCGCTCGATAGTGTTCCCATAACGCAGCGGTACATGTGAATGCCTGAGATTCGAGCCGAGCATCGCAAAGGCAAAGACAAAGAGATTGACCCCGATGACCTCTATCAGAGAGATCCTAGCCCCAAATAGATAGATAAACAGTCCCGTCACAAGACCGGCACTCAACGCATACCGAATACCGAAGAGAACGTTCTCTACAGGGTGAACACGGTAGAACGTCAGTGGGTTGAGTACTTCCGCACTGTGGTGAACACGGTGAAATCGCCACAAGAAAGGAAGAGCATGCATCAGGCGATGCAGCCAGTAGCGTGTGAAGTCACTGACGATGAAGAGTGTGGCTGAGAAGAGCAGCATGATCGCTTCACGACTCCACCCCATCGCAGGCATATATCCCAGCAGCTCCTGCAAGGTAAGTGCCGTAAGGAGTGCGACCTCCTTGGAACTTAAAAGCAAAGGGATGATAAACGTACTCTTTATCAGTGAGACTACGATGAAGTAACCATAGTCGAGACGGGCGGATCGGTGCCACCATATCTTAGGATCGAGGTAAGTCTTGAACTTCTCTCTATGATAGAGGATATACACAGCCGCGATCATGGAAGATACCAGTAGGTATAGCCAAAAGATACGCTGATGTGTATCAAAGAAGTACTCGATGCCTAGTGATCCCATCATCAGTCTCCATCCGCCTCGATGATGTCTTGTGTGAAGTTAAGTGCATTGATCAAAGCCGTATAGCTTGTCTGTATCGTGTCGATAGTGTTATAGAGTCCAAGAGTCTTAGATGATGCTGGAGACTCTTCGATCGGCGTGCTAAAGGAATCGATCTGGGCAATAGCATCTTTTATCAAGATTACCAGTGCATCAGCTTCACTGGAGGCACTATTGTTCGCTGCAATACCCTGCAACCCCTGAAGCATCACGGATTCCTGAGCGCTCAATATCGCACGCATAGCTTGTAAAGAGCGTATTGAGTGATAATACTCCAGGTGCTCTGCATCTGGGTCGTCCCTATATTTCAGGGTGTATCCGGCAGGGTCACCTATTCTCCACTCTTTGAGTTTATAGGTACTATCGATCATCTGATTGATCATGATCCCCACTGCATCTTCTCCTGCATCGACAAAAGCACTGCCCTCAGAATAGAACTCAGCAATAGTCGTTACGTGACCCTCAATATGATCGATCATGATCTTAGCAGCATCTGCACGACGCTGGGTCATGTTCACATCCGACATCTCCTGATTTCCAAAGAGCGTATATTCAAGTGCACTCATCGAACGGGTCGCACTCTGATAGAGCTGGCCCTCAAGTGGTGAAGAGCCTGCAAAGATCTCATCAAGCCGAGTCGGGATATCGATATTACCGATGTTGAAGACATCGATCTGCGCAGGGATATCGATCATCGCATCATCGAGTCCCTTAGCTACATAATGTGCCTCAACCCCTTTCCATGTCTCAAAGAGCGTAGTCGCCAAACTCTGTGCTGATCCGAGTTCTTCTACACTCTGCTCATCTTGTAAAGCTACGATGGCTGCTTTCGTACTTGCTGCAGTGATAGCGAGTGAACTGCTTTGAGCTACCAGTACTGCATCCTCTATCTGCTGTAGCAAGACGACTGTACTGTCACTGCTTCCACCACTTATCAGCCCATTCTCACCATCATGGGCATTATCGCCCCCGCATCCACTATATATCATCGCTACAAAGAGCCATACTAAGGTCTTTTTCATCAGATCGTTCCTAAATAGTCTATTAAGAGCTCACGCTTCTTTTTGCCAAGAGCCATAAATGCTCGCTTAGCACCTTCTGCCTCACCGCCGTGCCAAAGTATGGCCTCTTCGATCGAACGTGCCCTTCCATCATGCAGATAGTTTGCCTCTGTGCTCACATCCTTATAGAGTCCAATACCCCAAAGTGGTGGAGTCCGCCACTCGGACCCACTGGCCAAAAAGTCACGATGTCCATCAGCAAGTCCTTCACCCATATCATGCAGTAAGAGATCAGAGAAAGGGGCTATCTCCACACCCATAGCCGTTGTGTAAGTCGAGACATGACAGCTGTCACATCTAAGCGTGCTAAAGAGTGTCTCGGCTTCTTCTTTATCAGAGAAGTCGCGTGCTGAGGGTATTTTCAAGTGTGTGATGTAGAAAGTGATAGCATCCAGGCGATCACCTGGGAGGTCAAAGGTATGATGACCTTTATCTGCATCCTTACACGCCTTTTGAGCTTCTGTACAGTTCTCTTTTGGAAAAAGTGGTGAGGTCAATCCCATATCGTTGTTTGCAGCATTCGCACTCTGATATCGTACTGTCGGGGAGGAGGCCTTCCAGGTGAAACGTCCTAACTGGCGTTCACTACTCTCAGTCGTATATACCCAGTTTGCCTTTCCTGATATGCCATCACCATCACGGTCATCGATATCCTCATGTGCCAATATCGCTTCCTCAGGGATCTGTTCGAGCATTCCCAATCCCACCAATGCCAATGCTATCCGAGGAGAGATAGCGGTGTTTTCATGAAGTGGACCATAACCCAATCTCTCAAGTGTGTAGTGCGACATACGCAGACTGTATGAGCTGCCATCAGGGTAGCTGCCCTCTTTCTCTTCATACTCTACTTCGACATGGCCCTCATAGGAAGTACCGTGGGTACCATTGATACTAAACTGTGCGCCATAGGTCGGTTCCGGCTCACTACCCCTGCTCATCATAGACATCTCATCAAGATCGTTCTGAGAAGAGAGAGCAAGTCGCATGACCAGATCTCGTCTGAGCGTTCCTTCATCATCTATAGCCACCCCCGCTCCGTGACCAGGATGACAATTGATACAGGTGTTCGCACTAAAGAGCGGCCCAAGGCCATCACGCGCCGTAGTCGCCGAAGGCGCTTCCACCCAGGGGATGGTAAAGAAACTACGACCTGTTACAAAGACATCTAGCATCGCATCGTCCATAGCACCCATTGGGTGTGAAAAAGCCTGCTTGGAGATATCTTTAGAAAAGAGCGTACGATCATAAGAAGTTGTCTGCACGATATCATCAGTGGCAGTCACATCTTCAGAGAATGTCATCTCAGAACAGCCTGCAAGCATCAAGCCTGCAAGTACCGAGACTTGAAGCGAGAGAGCTATCACAGCACAGTCTCGTCCGGGTCTGTGACATCCTCCTCGTTGAGATCAATATCAAGGTCAGCTGCGACATCGACCATCAAGTCACCAAGCTCACGCATATCGTTCTTCATGTCGATGATGGTCGAACGTGTATCAGAACCTTCTTTGATCTGATAATCAAAGTGTGTGGCCGCAGCCGCAGCATCTACTGCCGCCACTTTGAGATCGATCGATGCGATCAATGCATCAAGCTCAGTACGTGTCTCTGTATCGACCAGGTCATAAAGGCTTTTATCCCCGGTCTTTAGTACATCGACAAAACCCTGATAGTTAAGTAGGATGTCTCTGTGCGTATTATCGCTAAAGCAAGAGTGCTCATCTTCCTCACTTGGTGTAAGCACTGCGACTGCGATACGCTCATTCGCCAGTTCTGATTTTATGAAGACTCCTATCGCCCCGATTATCGTCTTCAGTGCAGCATCGGGCTTGATGTTCTTGGTCGCATCATCACCGGTAAGACTATCAAGCAGTGCGGCGCGATAACAACCAGATGCATCTGTACTACAATCTACTGAAGCTGTTTTCGCCCATGCTGAAGCTACCGCTTCAAGATCATCGACGATGAGTTCGGCTGAAGCATCAAGATACGCTTTACGGCGATCCGCATTTGGATTAGACGTGTAGTCTTCCAGAGGACGTTCACCTGCTTTTGTCGCTCCATTGGTCACGGTGTCATCTATAAAACTGTTGTAGTCTTGGTCTTGTCCCCATAACAGGAACTCGATGGCATGGTATCCAGTCGCGACGTTTGCGTCACCACCATTTTCGTTCAATGCTGCCAGGACCTCTTTGGAGATGACCGTCGCATCGACTTCATCCCCACCATTTGGTGTGAACGCACCAGCTGTATCGATGATGTTTCCTGAAGTAGTAGCTCCACTACTGTCCGTCGTATAGTCGATCATGTTCTCATCGAGTGGCCAAGCATTGAGCTGTCCCTCCGGCGCTCCATATGCATCAGCGACCCATCCCTCTTCTGCATCTATCGGCCCATTTGAGAGACGATAGATCTCCGTCACACCGTAAGACTCACGTGCTTGCAACCAAGCTGCTTTTGCAGCGTCTGATGTGGCTTCAGTAGAATCGTCTGTGAATGCATTGACCGCAGTCTCCAAGGCTTTCGCATCCGTGATCGCGGCTGCCATCGTATCGAAGACGCTGTCTGCATAACTAGTAAGCACTATTTGCTTCTCTTGATCGGTGACCCCTGTTGCTGCATCGCCATCACTACTACTGCTTCCACAACCTGTCATACCTATAGAAAGTGCTGTAGCCAGCGAGAGTGTACTGATGATATTTTTAGAAATATACATACTTTGATAACCTTTATGATAATTGTTATTGGAATCATAACCATCGTACTCTTTCGTAAATATAAATATGATAGTCATTATCATATAAGTGGGAGTATGTTAGATACCTGGTGTCTGTATCTTCCTTACAAGAGAATGTCTACAACGGTATTAAGGATCTTATGCCAATTCCGGTCAAAGAGTGCAGCTTTAAACGAGCAAAGTGTTTCTGGAATGCAAAGAGCTGCTTTCTAGCTAATGGGTCCTCTCTTATTTAAAGTCGTATCCTGCTATTACCAGTGAATAGACTCATTGTGACTATCAGGATAATATGAACAAGTATTGAGGGGAGGAGACGATGACTTTTAATCAAGTCATCAGTTCAGCTGATAAGCTTCTTGTAGCTATTCGGGACGACTTTTGAGCTGTCGACACATGAACGTTGAAAACCTTTTGGCAGGGTAAGTGGACAACCAAATGCTGCATCATCGACATAGATACTTGCATATGCTTTTGGACTGCTGCTCCAGCTGATCTGCCTTGGATCATGATTGACAGACCTGATCGGACTCCAGGCACTCTATGACCTGATTAAAGAGAGCAGCCTCTTTTTGTCCATCAGAGCGCATGGAAGACAAAATCGATCTACACTCATCTTATGCCACACTATTTTTCCTTCCTAAGCATTAAAAATGGGCACGTATACCTGCGAAGTAATACGTCCCGACATTAGAACCGAGGACATCATCGACTTTTTTATCAAAAATATTGTTGACACCACCATAAATATTGAACGAGTCGGTGATGTCATAAGCAAGTGTCAGGTCGACCAGCGTAAAGTCATCGGTCTTTGATCCCACTGATGTCTCCGTCAGCGAACCTCTGTCTAAGATCTCAGTATAGTACTGCTTACCTATATATGTGCCGATCAGTGAAAGGTTGAGTGCCGAGACAAGCTGATAGTCTATGTTTGCCGTGACCGTTCTATCTGGATGGAACTCAAGATCCTTGTTCGTCTCCTCATCTTCCGTACGAAGTTCTGTCCAGAAGATTCCCGTATAGAGGTTCTCTAAGATATTGTAGCCGACACTTATCTCTACGCCTTTCGTATTGGCATTGGCGACATTCTCAAATGTATAAGCTTGAGGATTCGTCCCAAACGGCCTTACGACCTGCTGGATCATCTCTTCGATCTCATTATAAAAAGCGACTACATCATAATGAAAGTCACTGTTCCTACCACCCAGACCGATCTCAAAAGCATTGGTCGATTCCGGCTTAAGGTCATAGCCCATCACATCAGCACCGATCTGCAGACCATTTGGTGTCTGTTTGAAGATATAGAGTTCTCTGATATCCGGGGTACGATATCCCTGGGCAAGATTAGCACGAAGCTTTGCCAAAGTATCAAACTCGTAGATACCGCCCACACGAAATGTCGCTTTGTTCTCAGCATTACTAATAGCATCATAACGTGCACCCAAGATAGCATTTAACGCATCGCTCACTTCCCATTCGTCTTGTAGATAGATTGACTGGTAATCCACATCTTTCTTGCTCATCTCTGATGCCTGTGTGAAGACACTCGACTTACGCTCTTCATCACGATACTCTGCGCCACCACTAAGCAGATGCTGTTCATGCGCCATCCATGTAGCCATCACCTCCCCCACGATAATATCAACGTCAGCATCCATACCACTTGCTTCAGAATCTGCCTCACTGATGTAACCCATATCTTGGTACTCTTTTGCCGATGTAGTGTTACGTTTCTCATAACTACTGCTATAGACTCGAGCTTTGAGCTCAAGATCATCTGTCGGAGCGTAACGTACGTCAGCACTTAGGTCAAGTCTATAGTTCTTGTCCTCAGAGTTGACAGGTACATTATAAGCCGGAATCGACTTATCTTGTTGTGCAAGCGGAAGGGCCGACCCGACCCCCGGTGTCTTGTATCCGGTCGGGTGAAAGTAGCCTATATATGCACCATTGCGTTCCTCATAAAAATAGTTGACATCAACACCCGCGACAAGATCATGAGTGAACGCATAATCCAAACGTCCGCCTACGGTGTAGACCTCACTCTCTTCACGATATGTGACATCGGTCGGATAATAGTCTTTGAGCGTCATAGGATCGATAAAAGGG
>JADGEC010000146.1 GCA_016744575.1 Sulfurimonadaceae bacterium
CGTTTTTCCTCTTTTTTCTTCTGTTTTTCCAATTCTCGACTGCGTTTCTCGTATGAGTAGTTTGTTCTTGCCATTATCTAGTTCCTCTGTGCGAATCTCTGCTTCGTTGTTTTGTAGAAGGTCTTCCCCCACCATTACGACCTGAGTCGTTTCGTGTCGCACTTGTAGTCGACTTTTGACGAGAGTTACCACCGCCACTGTTAGAACGTGAACGGTTACCTCCACGTCCTGCGCTTCTTTGTTGGATAGGCTCAGCCTGTATGGATGGATCAGGTTCAAAACCTTTGATGACCACTTTCTTGACACTGCCTTTGATCAACTTCTCTATATTACGTAGATACTCATCTTCATCCACACAGACAAGAGAGACGGCTTCGCCTTCATTACCCGCGCGGCCTGTACGCCCGATACGGTGTACATAGTCTTCAGAGACATTTGGAAGTTCATAGTTTACCACATGCGGCAACTGATCGATATCGATCCCGCGTGCTGCGATGTCAGTAGCTACAAGTACCCGTACTGCGCCCTGCTTGAAGTTTGCCAGTGCTTTTGTACGCGCTGTCTGGCTTTTGTTTCCATGGATAGCTGCCGCACTGATACCATCTTTCTCAAGCTGAGTGGTCAAACGGTTTGCCCCATGTTTGGTCCGAGTAAAGACAAGGACCTGCTTCCAATCCCCATCTTTTATAAGGTGCGAAAGCAACTCACGTTTACGTTCACGATCGACCTGATGAACCACTTGTCGCACACTTTCCGCCGCCTTATTACGACGAGCGACCTCGATAAGTACCGGTGCGTTCAGAAGGTCATCTGCCAATCTTTTTATCTCATTTGAGAACGTTGCCGAAAAGAGCAGGTTCTGACGCTGTTTTGGTAAGATAGCCAGGACCTTTTTGATATCATGAATAAAACCCATGTCCAGCATACGGTCTGCTTCATCTAGGATCAGAAACTCGACTTTAGAGAGGTCAAGCGTCTTCTGTCCTACATGGTCGAGCAGGCGTCCCGGTGTGGCGATGACGATGTCTACACCTCTACGCAGTGTTGTGATCTGAGGGTTGATGCTCACACCACCAAAGATGACAGTCGATCTGAACGAAAGGTGTTTTCCATAAGTCTCGACACTCTCAGCGACTTGAGCTGCAAGCTCACGTGTAGGTGTCAGGATGAGTGCACGCACGTGGCGCTTCCCTTTAGCCGGAACACCTTCACTCAAACGTTGCAATAGCGGCAAAGTAAAGCCGGCTGTCTTGCCTGTTCCTGTCTGGGCACCAGCCAGGACATCTTTTTTACTTAAGATGATCGGGATCGCTTGCTTTTGAATAGGAGTAGGCTCACTATAACCCTGCTCTTTGATAGCGCGTAAGATCGGCTCGGATAATCCGAGTGTGTTAAATGACATAAATATAGTTCCTTGGTCGAATGACCTTCACAAAAATGCAGGCCGGTCTAAGTTAAGATAGTTCCGAGAGGTCGATTTTGAAAGAATAAAGTCGCAGCCGAAAACAGTTGAATTTCGCTGCATTATAGCCAAATTAATCACGTTTACGGTAAATAGAAAAATATACACCTCTTTGTTTACGCTATAATGGCGGCTACCGATCACACCTCCGGCCTGCTCATCAGTCCTTATCTTAAAGCGGTTGATCTCTCCGAACACCAAAGGACTTTCATGGCATCCCCTACCCTCACGATCAAACGACAGAACCATCGCATCCACCCCTGCGAGCAGAAACTAAAAAACAAACTACTAAACATCCTTATTACCCAAAACAGTGGGAAAAACATCCTTATCGTAACAGCGACTGGACCGCTGGTACTTGAAGACTTTCCTGCTGTAGAGAACGTCTTTATCAGAAGCGACAGTGAACTGACTGAGGCAGCCGAACTTCGATGTGACTTGCTCATCAGTTATGACCTTCCAGCCGATGCCATAGTCTATATGGCACGTCTGGCACGAACAGATTCACATGCGGTGATCTTGCTTGACAGAAGTGAGCAGACACAGCTTTACCCTATTGAGAGGCTCCTTGGCCGAAGTATCAGACAAGAGATCATCACTGGGTTCGAGCCACTCATCGATACTATGGAGACAAAACGAGAGAATGACAAAGAGTTCAGGCGTGAGAAGCGTGAACAAAGAGACGAACGACCTCCTCGCGATGATAGACCGCGAAAGGATGACAGAGCACGTAGGGATGATAAACGTTCAGATAAAAGACCTTATGAGAGTAACAAGCGTGATGATAAACGCACAGATAGAAAGCCTTATGACAATGACAAGCGCGATGATAGACGCCCAGCACGCAAGCCCTATGAATCCGATGCAAAAAAGCCTGAGAGTCGCGTAAAGAAGAGTAGCGGTGCCTCACGTTATATAGGAAAAGATGAGAATGGCAAACCGATGTTCTCTGGAAAAAGTGGTGAGCGCAACCACGGTTACGATGGTAAGCCAAAAGAAGCTCAAGATAGAGCGAAGTCCAAACCTGCCAGAAACGATAAAGATTCAGGTGAACGTGCTTCGTTTGAGAATAAAAAGAAAGATGCTCCATACAATAAAAGCTCGTTTAGCAAATCTAGGTCTTATGATACAAAAGAGCAAAAAAAGCCCTATGAGAAGACATCAAACCCAAGTTCAAAGCCCTTTAGCAATGCTAAGCCAAGCTCTCCAAAACGCGCGCCGCGGACTTTCAGAGTCCAGGCAGAGAAAGGGACACGAAGCGGTAAATAAGCAATATTGACATCTTATGATATCGAGCTGATACGATAAGACCTACAAGACCGTGGATCTCGACTCTTTGTCCCGTATACCTTCTTTAGATATCTCAGTACTGCGAAAAGACTGAGTATCATGCCACCCCTCATTCGCATTGACCAACACTGAAGCTGTAAACACTACACACTCCTCTACAGTAAAAACACTAGACCATGTTCCAAATACCAAGCCCTAGCAAAAGACCCAGTAATGAGCACCTTCCATAGTACGAACACACTATGTTTGACCTCAAAAAGAGAATAGAACATAATAGATCTGTGTCATATTTGTGATCAAATCAAGTCGATCTCACAACGCTCCAAAAGGTAAATATATATTTACTAAAATGGATACAACCTTAACAATTTTTTTTACCTTACACTAGAAAAGGCTATATATGGACCTTATGTAATATGCGTTTTTTGCATATTATATATTTTTTTAGTAAATATAATTTTACTATTTTATATATATTCAAGAATTTATAGTATACCATACGATTAAGTTTGATTAAAGGTAGCAATAATGAATAAAAATATATTGTACATCTCTTTGACCGTAGCAAGTCTGCTTGCAGCAGAAGATGTCTTTACATTGGGAGAGATATCTATTGTAGATAAAGAGAACAAGACATTAGATGTGACAAAGATATCTAGTGAGGAGTTAAAGGCTCTTCCAGAGAAAGACGTAGCAAAAGTCTTAGACACAACAGCGGGTATAACACTTGAGCATAAAGGTGGTCGTAACGAAAGTAGTATCATCATGCGAGGCTTTGATGCAAAAAGGATCGGTGTCTATATGGACGGTATACCGATCTTTGTCCCCTATGATGGAAACTTTGATTACTCAAGGGTATCGACTACGAACCTATCATCTATAGAGATCGCTAAAGGGTTCAGCTCTTCTTTAAACGGACCAAATGCTATGGCTGGAACAGTGAACTTCATAAGTGCAAAGCCTACAGAAGAGTTCGAAGGAAGCTTTACAACACAAGTAAATACGGATAACGACTTTGAGATGTCTCAATTCATCAGTTCTTTAAGTGTTGGAAGCAAACAGGAAAAGTTCTATGTTCAACTTAACGGGACGATTCAAGACAGATCTCACTTCAATGTCTCTGAGGACTTTACCCCTACCGATACACAAGGTAACGGTGAAAGAGAAAGAAGTGACTCTAATGCTAGATCAATGAACTTAAAGGTAGGTCTTACCCCTGATAGTAGCAGTGAATATGTCCTCGGTTATAACACGGTGATATCTGAAAAATCAGTACCAACAGTCGTAGACCCGGATCTAGGTAAGGAAAAATACAATACATGGCCTACCTGGGATATGAGTACTCTATATTTCATCGCCAATAAGACGTTTAGTGACAGTGCTTTAAACTTTAAAGTCTATAGAGCAGAATATGAGAACACGCTTGATATCTATAAGGATGATACGTTTACAAAACTTAAAGACGTTGAGGATACTGAAGCATACACTATTGGTACCAATCTGGAATATAGTAATTTTGGTCTTTTCGAAGACCATATCCTAAAGGTAGGCCTAAACTATAAAAAAGATCATCATGAGATAGAAAGAGAAGAGAATTCGAATGATGACTATGAAGATGATGTCTATTCAGTAGCGTTGGAAGATGTCTACCAGCCGACAGATGTGCTAAAAGTGATAGCTTCGATCAGTTATGACTACACTAGACCAAAGTATGCGATCACATCAGGGACTGAAGTCGAGACTAAGAGCAATAGTGCTTTTAATCCACAGATAGGTCTCTTCTATGATACGGTAGAGAACCAGACCTCCAGATTCACACTCTCTAGAAAATCTCATCTACCAACGATGAAAGAGAGATTCTCATTAAAACGCGATCAAGCCATCCCCAACCCAGGATTGGATCCCGAAATAGCTAACCATGTAGAGCTAGGTCATAATGCTCGACTATCTGAGAACCTTCTAATCGATGCGGCTATCTTTTATACTCATGTTGAAGACCCTATTGTGATCGTTGATATTAGTGAAGACTTAGAACAAGAGCAAAATAGCGGTACAGAAAAGTACAAAGGTCTTGAGACGACGATCGAATATAGAATAGATGCGCTTAGCACAGGGATCAACTACACTTATCTGGACATAGAAAAAGATGGTGATGAAGTCGTTGAGGGTGTTCCTGAACATCAGGCTTATCTTTTTGCTTACTACTCTCCTATCAGTCAAGTCATCTTGGGTGGAAATCTTTCTTATAAAAGAGGCTTAGTCGAAGAAACAGCTAAGAATGGTGTCTATCAAAAGATAGACCCTATCGTTGTGACCAACCTCAGTGCCCGTTATGTCTATTCCAGGTCTTTGGATTTTACGATCGGTATAGAAAACCTAACAGATGAAGATTATGCCTATGATCTGGGCTACCCTGAACCAGGTAGAGAATACTACGCAAGCTTTACCTACAATTTCTGATCTTACGCCTGACCTTTTTAAAGGTCAGGTCTTTGCACATGCTCTTTTAAGATCAGAATAAAGATCTTATACAGATCTTTTGAATTAGCCTTTGCTATTTTATTTAGCTTCTGTGTGGAGTCACTCACTTCGATACTGTTTTTTTCAAATGTAAAAGTGAGCGTAGATGAGCCGATGCTGACTCTCCTTTGGCTATTTGCTAGGAGCTTCTTATAAAATATTCTTCTATCTCACTGAGGCTTTCATTAGTGTCATAGTTATCAGCCCCTTGTTCTTTATTTGATCGTACTTGAAATATTCAAACGCTTGGATCTCCTGCTTTCAGCTCTTTTCTTTCCTACCGGATGATAGATTTTTCAGAGCTGACTATATATGACTTTTTTTTCTAAAACGACCCAAATCAGAAAAAAATCGGGTAGGGAGAGTATAAATATATGTAAATATATATAATCAAGATACAATTAATAAAAACAAAGGATAATCATGAATAATGTCTTATTGACAATAGTCATACTCGGATCTGTGCTGATCTCCTCATCATTAGGGTCTGATTCGACACATGTGACATCTTCCGATGCTAAGCATGTAAGCCATTGGTCTTATGCGGGTGAGAGTGGACCGTCAAAGTGGAGTGCCTTGAGACCAGCATATTCGACCTGCAGTATAGGTGAAAGGCAATCGCCAATAGATGTTCAGACAGATGATGCTCTCAAGACGACGACCTTGAAAGATATATTTGTAAGTTATGGAGATGCAGACCTTGAGATCATAAACAATGGACATACGATCCAGGTCAACAGTGACGGGACATCCAAGGCACTGTTGGGAGGAAAAGAGTATACATTATTGCAGTTTCATTTTCACTCTTTGAGCGAACATACGATCGATGGGAAATACTCTCCAATGGAAGTACACTTGGTACATCAAAGTGAAGATGGAGAGTTGGCTGTCATCGGTGTCATGATCGAAGAGGGTAAGCATAACAACTTTATGCAGAAGATCTTTAAGTTCATGCCAAAGAACGCAGATGGAAAGACTACGAATGCACACAAGGTCAATGCTAATGATATCTTGCCAAAAGGTAGAAGCTATTATCACTACATGGGTTCGTTGACGACTCCCCCATGTACCCAGATAGTACAATGGTATGTCCTCAAGGACCCGATTTCGATCTCATCTGAGCAACTGGCGATGTTCAACTCTTTGTATAAGGGTAACTACAGACCAGTCCAAGAGATCCATGGTAGAAAGATAATCAGTAAATAGGAGTGTGATATGCTTAAAAAGATAAGTATTAGTAAAGCGATCCTCATAGCTATGATGATCGCAACGGGAGGTATGTTATTCATAGCCGTCTCTTCTTACACAGGCTTTACTAAGATAGGTGCTGAGATAGAGGAGATCGCTGAGTACCAGATCCCGCTAAACAATATTGTGACAGAACTGGAAAAAGACATACTGGAAGAGGAGATCCTCACCTATGAGTTGATAGAGGCAAGTGAGGATATTTTTGGTGAGACCTTCACAAAGATGGGACATCGTGTGACGGCACTTGAGAAAGAGACTGATGCCAAGATCAAAGAGGCTGAACATCTAACTGAAAAAGCACTTGCACACAATACAGATGAAAAGACAAAAAGTCTGTATGCTCAATTCTTAGAAGAGTTGAAAGTGCTTGAGAAAGAGCAAACTGAGTTCAAACATGCTCTCAGTGGGTTCAAAAAACATCTTGAAAGCAGTACGCCTGGAAATATTGGCCATGAGAAAGAGCTCCTGCATACGATGTTGTCACTCATGGATGAGAACATCCAGAGACTCATGGGACAGATACAAGGACTACTGACGCATTCGACCCAACAGGCTGAAGAGGATGAGCACTCTGCGATAATGACGATATCGATCATCTCTATCGTAGTCTTGATCATCTCCATCATCATCACTTCTATATTGATGAGCTGGGTCAAAGCAGCTTTTGGAAGTTTTAAAGAGACAGTCAATGACATCTCCATAAACAAAGACCTGACACTGCGGGCTGATGAGAAAGCTCCTCGCGATATAGCTGATAACTTCAATGAGCTTATGCGTGCTTTACATACACTGGTGGATGCTACAAAAGCATCATCATCAGAAAACTCATCGATCGCCCATGAACTCTCTACGACAGCATTAGGTGT
>JADGEC010000147.1 GCA_016744575.1 Sulfurimonadaceae bacterium
ATCTGCATCTCATCATGTTCGACATTACCACAGACCCACTCCGGAGCACTGGCACCCCTTTGCATACATGCCAAGTCTTCATCAAGATCAAGGCTATCAGGCTTTGGTCCATCCGTACAGGCAGTCAATGTCAGCAGCGCCAATATCAAAGTCAAATGTGACAGCATACTTTTTCTCATCTTCTCACACCTTTTCGCAGAATATTTGCTATAGTGTACCCTCTACAGATTTAAGGAGAGATTGCATTTAAGAGATACCCAGACTATAAAAAGTCATATAGTGTCAAGATACAAGGAAATATATTAACCAATATTATTATATTTTGATATATTATGTTATACTTATGTGATCAGATCACAGAGAGGAAGCTATATGTTCACAGAATATAAAAATGAAGTCCTTATCATCAAAGACACTGGAAGATCACTTGATCATCGTCAGCTCTCCTTGCGTAATCTACTTACTCTCTACACTAGTCATAAAAAGCAGCATAGCCATGAAGCTGTCTTCTACATAAAGCAGTCCGTCCTGCATCTCTTTCGTGTAGGCGTACTAAGAGGACTGACTGAAGGCCTTGGAAGTCTAAAACTTGTCTGGCTCGACATCATGGAGTCCGTAAACAACGAAGAGATGGAGAAGATGGGCCTAAAGCCAACAGATATAGCAGACTTTCACAGACTGCTGGAGAAGTTTAGGGATAACGTAAACCCTGCTGATATAAGGTACCAGATGTATACACAAGAGACCGAGGATGAGATCTACGACCTCTTACGTGTAAAAGAGTCATCGGATAAGACAAAACTCTGGATATCGGTCGCTTAATAGGACAACACCCCCAATTATTATCTCTTTTTTATTTCCTGACTGTTAGAATTCCGCATAACAGCCAGAAAGATGATCTTCATGACCAATGCTAACAGTACCCTTCCTCAAAACATCCAGGACCTTATCACTGCACTTTCGACACAACAGGCCATACCACTTGGCAAGATCAACGAGATCCCATTCCTAGCATTAAGACTGAAGGCATCCAAAGAGGATCTTATCAGAGATAATGGCATCATCTGTGAGCTCAAACCCTCGATCTTCAATGTCGACTATCAGGGAGAGACTATCGCTTTATGTTTTATGCAACTCAGGCTCAACCGATCAAAAGAGATGATCTATACCGTCCAGTACGACTTAAAGAACGAAAAACAGTTCAGTGATGTCTGGGCCCTTTTAGAGATGCAGAGATATGGTCTTCTTATCGCTACGGAGCAGGTACATGACTTTCAACAGTTCGATGCTAATTTCGAAGCAGACTTCCATCCAAGAGATATTCTGGCTGGAGCCAGAAGCAGTGCGACAGACTATGACCCAGCACGTTACGAGGAAGTAGCTTTTGCTCTGCGTTCACAGACTAAGAAAGAAGATGAGTTTTGGGAGTTGCTAGATGAGATGACACCATTTGATCAACATTGGTATGCCCGACTCAAGTTAGAGCGTGAATAGTCAACCTGTTACGCACGACTACATATCCATTTAAATCAAGAATAAAACGTTCTCTTCCTAGGTAAATCATCATCCTTTGTTATAATAGGAAAAAACGGAGTGCAGATGAACTACAAGATAGGTAAATTCGAAAGCAGTATCGCCCCACTGGAGCTAAAGGGGCAAACACTCTATAACAACACACTGATATTGGGAGAAGAGGGATCAGGTAAGACAAACCTGGCCAGCAAGATACGAGAGTATGTGATCGCAAATAAGATCCCGACGATATATCTAGACCTTTCCGATCCTGATGAAAGCGAAGTCGAGAGCAGATACAAGCATTGTGATCAACATAAATATCTGAGATTTGAAGAATCTGCTAGTTTTGATGCGGCCTTTACCAAAGCGATCGAGACCAGACGTAATATCTATCTGGCTGCCGATACGAAGTATTTCACCAGTAAACGTCATGACGTAAGTAGACTTTCACAGACCATAGCGACTAAAGAGCTGCTTGAGAACTACTACTTTTTCCTCCACGATGTCTCACTCTTAAATGCATTTTATACGCAGTTCAATGACTTTCTGTTCTATATACTCAATCTTGTACGCGCAAAAAAATATGGTCTGACCTTTCTGGCTCATCCACATGAGATATTTGAAAGTGCCGAGATCAAACTACTCTTTACCTTCTTGTATCTCGGGAAGTATTCCAATATAGAGTATTATAATACTGCTGCTCTCAAGGACCTTCAAAGAAATACTTTTTTCTATCAGCACCGTCTAAATACCAGATCAGTACTCTTTAATGAGATCTATAGTGACTTGGTGACTATCGAAGAGTCTCCGCAGGAGAAGTAGCACTTATAGTGCGGCTCTGCCTTACTCACCCTCAATACAGTTCACGGTCACCTCATGTGCAGCTTTCAAAATATGCCCTGCGATAGCAAATCCATGGTTCAGTCCCAGCGCGATGGAACCGCCTGACTCCTGGGTTATGTCTCCCGCGACATAAAGCCCCTCTACATTCGTCTCATAGTTCTCATCATGCATCGGTCTACCCCCATCTTCGAGGATCCCTGAGTTCTCCAAGAACGCACTAGGCGTCGTTCCACCGATGGCGTAGAGCACACGGTCAAACACTTCGGGTGGCATTCCATCGAAGATGACACGTACCTTGCCATCCTCCTCTTCAAGTGCTGTAATATCTACACCAAGGATCGGCCTTACCTTTTCATTTTCGATCGCATTGGCAATATTTACCTGGTTTGTCGGATTAGCACGATGGAACGTCTCCCGACGATAACAGATCGAGACCGTGTTCCTCTCACTCAGGCCGACCGCGTACTCGACTGCTGAGTCCCCTCCTCCGACGACCAGGACTTTCTCATCTTCATTGCAATCGTATAGTGTATGATTGACTTTTTTACGTATAGATGGTGGGATCTTATAGTCAGGTTTATTGGGTTTACCCATACGTCCAATAGTCACGACTACATAATAGGCTTTTATGCTTCCACCGGCAATAAAGACCTCAAAATGGTCATCCTTTTTGACGATCTTCTGTACTTCGGTATGTGTCTCTAGTGTGACTGAGTGATTCGCGAGGATCTCATCAAAATAATCGATCGTACTCTCTTTTGTACCGTCCATGAAAAACATGTTTCCATCGAGTTCGACTTGCTGACCTTTCCAGTCCTTATCTACGCGTTTCTTATCTTTATAGTACTTACGGATCATAGCATTATGGTTCTGATCTTTCTCCAGTAAGATGATGTTATGAAGACCAAGCAGATAACTCTCGACTGCTGTCGCTATCCCTGCCGGTCCTGCTCCGATGATGGCCAGGTTGTAGATGGTGTCCATATATTTCCTTGATGATCTGACACCGCTGCTCGGTAGCAGATAAGATTATCTTGATATTGTACCGACATTCCTATGGCTAAGGTAAACAAACCTGAGTAAAGACAATGATGCATACATCCTAGGAGCGTTCATACAGGGAATCTCTTCTGGCCGGTGTCTCTTCTTTCAGTGCTTCAAGACGTGCGATCCTATCCTCTGTCGTAGGATGGGTGCGAAATAGTCCGGCCATATTGAGATGTTTGGCACTGAGTGGGTTGACGATGAACATATGCGCTGTCGCTTCATCCGCATCGCGCATACCGGATCGATGGTTAGCAGAAGAGAGTTTCATAAGTGCACTCTGCAGCCACTCCGGATGTCCGGTAAGACGAGCAGCACCTTCATCAGCCATATATTCCCGGCTTCGACTCACACTCATCTGTATTATCATCGCAGCGACAGGTAAGATGAGTGCGAGTACGATCATTACTAGAGGATTTGCACGGCCTTCACCACGCCCGCCAAACATCGCACCAAACTGCATCATATTGGCGATCATAGTTATTGCTCCGGCTATCGTCGCCGCTACCGTGCCAATAAGGATGTCGTAGTGTCGGACATGGGAAAGTTCGTGGGCTATCACCGCTTCTACCTCACCTTCATCAAGCATATTTAGAAGTCCCTCCGTGATAGCGACAGCGGCATGTTCAGGATTTCGCCCTGTAGCAAAAGCATTTGGTGTATGATCAGCGATGATATAGACTTTTGGCATCGGGATCTCGGCACGTTGTGTCAATCTTCTTACAATAGCATAGAGTCCGTCAGCACTATGTTCATCTACCTCTATTGCATTATAATGCTTCAATACCATCTTATCTGAGTAGAAATAACTATAGAAGTTCATACCACCTACGATGACCAGTGCGATAAGCATACCACTTTGGCCGCCAAGCATCCCACCTATACTCACCATGATGACACTCATCAAAGTCAGTAATCCAATTGTCTTTATCTGCTCCATCACCTACTCCTTTGACTAGTCTCTCTTAGCCAGGATGGCCTTATTGCTTTGAATGTCGATCACTTCTACTCTATCACCATCATCATAGTCACTAATATCATCATCTGTCTGCCAAAAAGTCCCATCCATCCTGATCCTTCCATTATCCACAATACCGACACCGCGTTGATGTACATGCTCTTCACTGCTGTCCTCACTATTATCGGCAAACTCCATCGCTTTTTTCCGAAGTAGATAGGCCAGGATAAAACCAATAGAGAATGCGATAGCTAACTGCACATATCCATCATCAAATGCGATGAGATATGAAGAGAGACCGACTAGAATAAGACCTATACCGATCCATACTATAAAGAACGAGTATAGGACGATCTCAAGTCCTATGAGAAAGATCCCTGCAGCTATCAGATAAGCCGGTTCAATCATTGGCATCTTTACCCTCCTTTGAACTGCCGATGAACTCTTTAAGTATCGAAAGTGACCCGATGAGTTCTGTTGTCTCATATGGGACGATCACCTTATCACTTGACTCGTTCTTTGCCAGATCATTAAACGCGACAATACGGTCTTTCGCTAACATAAACTCTGCTGCTTGCGGGTTCTCTGACATGGATTCATTTATCATGACCATCGCTTTTTGCTGTCCTTCGGCGATCTGTTCCTGCTCATATTTTGTCGCATCTGCCATCCTCTCTATCGCTTCGGCTTCAAGAAAGACCTTCTGCCTCTCTCCCTCAGCTTTTCTGATGACCGCCTCTTTGTCAGCCTGTGCTTTGAGTTCAATAGCACGTTTTTCCCGCTCTGCTTTCATCTGCATGTTCATCGCTTCCTCGATCTCTAACGGGACAGAGATATCACGTAACTCCACACGCATAGTCTTGATGCCCCACTTCTGTGATGCTTCGTCTATCGCCGTAAGTATGTTTCTGTTCAGTGTATCACGAGAGGAGAGCGTCTCATCGAGTGCCAGTTGGCCGACTTCTGCACGTAATGTAGTCGTAGAGAGATTGGCTATCGCCGATTTAAAATTGACAATACCATAAGTCGCTTCACGCGCATTCTGTACCTGGACAAAGACAATACCATCTACACTGATATTGACATTGTCCCTGGTGATGACACTCTGCTGCGGAATATCAATGATCTGTTCCTGCTTTGTCAGTTTAGAGCTTACTGAGTCGATGATCGGGATGATAAGATGAAAACCACCCTCAAGGGTACGATTGTACTTACCCAAACGTTCTATGACCCAGGCATGAGACTGGGGAACGATCTTCACCCCTTTTGCGATTATGACAAATACTACGACGGTGATGGCAATAGGTATAACTGCCGCTACAGATACAGGTTCCATATGAGATCTCCTTTTGGTGATAGATGATACTAAGTTTCGCATAACAATGTACTAATATAGTAGTGTCATACTCAGATGAACATGCTAGAATTCGTGCATCAAAAACATAAGGAGATCAACTATGAAAGAGATGATCATTCAACAATCGTGCCCAGTCTTTGTCGAAGAGCTGGCAAAAAGCGAGACTACGCTTACCAGTGTAGATGAGATCATAGGATATTTAAAAGAGAAGATAGACTCCGATCCGCACATCGTCTATATTGCAGAGTTCGACCACTTTAGTTATACAGACTCACTTCCCCACGGGAAGATAGCACAAGGCATGATCGCCGCTAAGAACCTACTGTTTTGTTTTGGTCCGATGATCCCAAGTCCTTATATGATGGCATTGAAGCCTCGATCGATGGGTATAGCTGAGACTACCGACTCATTTGTCATCACATTTGCAGAAGCACCACTACCTATTGCCAACCAGACGATGAGAGTATGGGCGGAGTCTATAAAGAATATTTAGAAAGTTTAAGAACCCTGCTGCTTAGCAGGGTCTTTTGAGGTCATCTGTATTGTTTGATATCGCTGAGAAGGAAGTAGAGCTGCTCTCTATATTTTTCAAAGAGCGCATTATATTTGATCTCCGTATGGTCAAGAAGTGCTTCACGAAGCTCTTCTGCAGTCTCAGAGAGTTGCTCTGCACCAATATTGGCTGCGATACCTCTAATATCAAGCAATAGTGCTTTTGCTGATTCTGCATCATCATGTACAAAATAACCGTCTAGTACATGATCAGACTCTCCATAAGTCTCTACAAACTCAGTTAAGATCTCATTGTAAAGCTCTTTATCACCACCTGAGATATCCAGTCCTTTAGAAGCTTGCAATGAGTCTGTATCCCCAGTCTCGCCATCACTCTCGTCTACTTTAGCATCGATGTCGAAGTAGCAATACATGACATCATACAACGCATCTATACGCAGTGGTTTTGCCAACTGCTCTTCCATCCCAGCTTTACGCATCCTCTTTATATCATCAACACTCGTATCACCACTAAGTGCGACAATAGGGATATGGTCGTACTTTGGTTCATCTCTTATATCCTGTGATGCCTGATAACCATCCTTGACCGGCATATGCGCATCCATCAGTATCATCTGGAAGTCACTGTTCTTCTCAAGCATATCTAATGCTTCCTGCCCGTTATTAGCGATGACGATCTCTATACCTGAACCCGCGAGTAGACTTGTGATGACCTTTTGATTGATCAGGTTGTCTTCGGCGACAAGGACCTTATTACCACTGAACTCAGCAAGATCATCTTTTCGCATCTTTTTTCGCTGAGGATCGGACTCACGCTTTTTTCGTGGTGACGCTATAGTCTCCGTAGCTTTTTTGACCGGTGCTTCCGGAGGGATAGGACTTTTAAGCTCAGTACTCGTTGGCACAGCCAGGTCAGGGACCTCAGGAAGTCTCTCTTTTGAGATAGGCGTTGATGAAGTCACTGTCTTACCAACAGCTTGTTCATCTTTACCTAGAGGGGTATCCACATCTATTGGACTTATGACTTTCTCTTCAAAGATAAATGGTTCTATCTTCTTTTTCTTCTTTCTACCCAAAAGTATCATGATAAAAAGCAGTCCAGCGGCGATGAGTGCAGCGAGAATAGCGTAGAACATCATATTGTCT
>JADGEC010000148.1 GCA_016744575.1 Sulfurimonadaceae bacterium
ACCCGTATTCTCATCCATTTTTGTACGCTTTTATCGTTTATAGCATACTTTTTATCGTAAGAAAAAGTATAGATCTGATAGGAAGCCTATTTACGAAAAAGGGTTCCTGACCTTAAAGTCCTTGCCAGTCATCCGTTTTATCTCATATCGTATGAAGTGGTGAGTATGCGATCAATGGAACCATAGGCAATTTTGCTCTCATGACGAAGTAAAGAGAGTCACACCAGTACTTACCCCGTCAAAACACGAAAACAATTTTTTTTAGTTTGTTTTTAAGGGGTAAAAACTTGTCTCTATCTTATAAGTGATGTTTCCATTAGTTACATATATGCAAATAACTTAGATAAGAAGTAATAATCATTCTTTGTGCTGACATTAATGATAAAATAAACGTCGGTAAGTCGAATTACAAAGGGGAAAATGTGGATAAAATATTCAAAGAAGAAGAATTGACATCTGTAAGCAGAAGAGATTTTTTTAGAAGAACAGCATCTGTTAGTGCAGTTGCTGCTGCGAGTATCATAGCGCCGGCTACTTTACTTGCAGATGATGAGAATATCATTCATCACACAAAGTGGGGAACTACTTTAGGTGATGAGTGTAATTATAATCCTTATGGATTGCCATCAAAATATGAACATAATATTGTAAGAAGAACATCTAGTCTTATGTCATCTGCCGGAGATATGCATGCTGCGGTATCTATGTCACCGATACATGAGGTAAAAGGTATTATCACTCCAAATGGACTGCACTTTACGCGTACGCATAATGGTGTAGCTCAGATCGATCCAAGTAAGTTCAGACTAATGATACATGGACTTGTTGATGAGCCGATAGTACTTACTTTGGAGCAGTTAAAGAAATATCCAAGTGAGAGTCGTATCCACTTCTTGGAGTGCCCTTCAAATGGTGCTGCTGAATGGAAAGGCCCACAGTTTAACTCTTTACAGTTCGTAAAAGGGATGATGAGTGCTTCAGAATGGACTGGAGTCCGTCTGAAGACCATTCTCGACGAGATCGGTCTAAAGCCAACAGCTAAATGGATGCTGGCTGAGGGTAGTGATGGTTCAGAGATGGGAAGAAGTATTCCTGTCGAGAAAGTCTTGGACGATGCTATGGTAGTCTGGGGACAGAATGGTGAGGCATTACGTCCAGAACAAGGCTATCCTGTTCGTTTGATGTTGCCAGGCTGGGAAGCTAATCTTTGTGTCAAATGGCTAAAGAGATTAGAGTTCAGCGATAAACCTTGGTACGCAAAAGAGGAGACTTCCAAATATACTGCATTGACAGCAAGCGGTAAAGCTATACAGCACTTTTACGCATTGGAAGTAAACTCGATCATCACATCACCTTGTCCTGAACTACCTTGGACTGACCTTGATGTAGGCGACCTAGTCGAGATAGAAGGGTTGGCATGGAGTGGTCACGGAACGATCACAGATGTCGACATCAGTCTTGATGGCGGAAAAAACTGGAAAGTAGCAAACTTAAAAGGTCTGGTCCTTCCAAAAGCCTGGACAAGGTTCTCTTACATGTATAGATATGAAGGGAAACCATTATTGCTTCAAAGTCGTGCAGTAGATGATAGTAACAACGTACAGCCAACAGTCAATCAAGAAAAAGCTGTCATGGGTGTTGAGGGTGTCTATCATAGAAACACGATCTGTACTTGGGAAGTCACTAAAAAAGGGGAGGTAAATAATGTTCAAGTTAGATCATAAATCTATATTACTCGGAGCATCTGTCGTTGCTGGTACAGCCCTTTTTCTAACAGGGTGTCTACCTTCGTCATCTAACGCTAGTGAGATAAAAAGTGCTTCTGCACAAGTCTCTACTACTGGTGTTGGACCATACGCTCCTAAGATGGGCGCACTTGACGGTGGTGTCACTTACCCAAGAGAGGCTGGTAAATACACTGCTTATAGCTATAACGAGCAAAGCACTAAAGGTATCAATCACGGTAGAGTGCCTACAGCTAATGAGCTAAAAGCATGGGATATGGACATCATGCCAGATGGTACTGGTCTACCTGAGGGTGAAGGTTCAGTCGAAGATGGTGATGAGCTCTATGAGGAGCAGTGTGCTGCATGTCATGGTGAGTTCGGAGCTGGTGGTAATGGTTATCCAACACTAAGCGGAGGAAGCCAGGAAAGAGATGAGAACGGCACCATCAAGACTCTTAAGAACCAAAGATTAGAACCAGGTATGGATGCTCCGAAAAGGACTATTGGTACTTATTGGCCTAAGGCTAGTACGCTTATCTGGTATATCAGAGATGCTATGCCATATGCACATCCAAAAAGCTTGACTAACAATGAGATCTATGCCCTTACTGCATATTTACTTGCAGCAAATGAGATCGAGATCGATGGCGTAGAGATGGATGATGAGTATGTCTTAAACAGAGAGAAGTTCTTAAAGATAAAGATGCCTAATGAAGATGGCTTTTATCCAAATATCGACGGTCCTACTGCTATTGAGGACATAAGAGAGTTCTTTTCTGATCGTGCTAAGAACATCGGAGCTGGTACGAGATGTATGACAGATTGTAAAGATCCTGGTATGACTGGTAAAGAAGCAACGGTCATGAGAATAGGTTATGAGATCAAAGATGTGGTACCTCCTTACTCAATGGCAAAAGATCTGCCACCTGAATTAGAAGATAAGATTATATCAAAAGCAGAAGTTCTGTATAATGACAATTGTAAACTTTGCCATGCTTCAGACAATATGGGTGCTCCTGCAGTCGGAGATGTCGATGCATGGTATGCAGTTGCAGAAAAAGGTTTTGAAGAAGTCGTAATCAATGCGATCGAAGGAATGGGCGGAATGCCTCCAAAAGGCGGTAACGAAGACTTGACTAACACACAGATCAAGAAAATCGTTGAGTTCATGATCGAATCAAGTAAAAAACAATAAACAAAAGGAAGAAAAAATGGATAGAAGAAAATTTTTAGGCGTAGGCCTTGCAGCATTTGCAGCACTAGTCGCACCAGTAGCAGAGTTACATGCAATAGACTTTAGAGCAACTAAACCAAAAGCATGGCAAGCTGAGAAATCAGCTGAAGCTATTAAAGAGATGTTCGGTACAGCTGGATTGAAAAAGACTGATAAGATCAAGTTCACAGCACCTAAACTTGCTGAGAATGGTGGATCTATTCCGATCAATATCAAGAGTGAGCTAGACCTAGAGACTATCGCAGTCTTCCAAGATGCAAACCCAAGAAGCCTGACAGCAGTCTTCACAGTGCCTAAAAACGGTATCGTCAATTATGATTTCAGGATCAAGATGAGACAGACTGCATTTGTCACAGTTGTCGCTAAAGCTAGAGATGGTGTCTTGTATACAATGTCTCAAGAGATAGACGTTTCTATTGGTGGTTGTGGAGGTTGATCGACCTCTATCGACAAGAGTACAAAAAAATAAAATATAAATGAAAAGGGAAAAAAATGGCTAAAATGAAAATTAAAGCAAAAGCAAAAGGCGATATCGTAAAAGTAAAAGCGATGTTCACAAGTTTGATGGCAGATAAAGAAGAAGCAGAAAAGAAGAAGATCAAATCCGAGTATATTACTCAAATCGTTGGAACACACAACGGGAACGTCGTCTTTGAAGTGACTACAAGTGGATTTATGGCTGAAAACCCTCTTTTTAAATTCCAGTTCAAAGGTGGTAAAAAGGGCGAGAAGCTTGAATTTACTACAACTGACAACAATGGAAAAATAGAGACAGGCAAGAAAAAAATTAAATAAGGTCAGTTATGAAGATTAAATTAATTATTTTATTCTCATTATTAGCATTTGTCTTAGCGTCACCATTTCTCTTTAATCAAAGTGTGGAGATCGCCAATCCGAGTAAACTAGATGTAGATGGCAACTTCATAAACTATGAATGGGTAGAGCCTCGTACTGGTGAAGGTCCTGAATGGGATTATAACCTTCAGCCAATACAGGTCACTGAAAATGTCTGGTGTTTCTTTGGTGCGATGGAAATGCCGACAAAAGAGAATGCCGGAGATATGTCAAACAGCTGTTACATCCAAGGTGATGACAGTTGGATAGCATGGGATACAGGTCCATCATATATCTTTGCTAAGCAAGCTTATGCTGCTATGCAAAAGATCGCTGACCTTCCTGTCAAGCATGTCATCGTTAGTCATGAGCATGATGATCACTGGTTAGGTAATAACTACTATAAAGAGGTCCATGGTGCTACTATCTATGGTCCAGAATCTATTAATGTCAATTACCACAAAGGTGATCAGACAAGAATGATCAAGGCGCTGTATCAAAATGCTATCAGAGGAACAGAACTTGTCCCTGTTGACAAGTCTTTTCATGATACGACTGAGTTTGTACTTTCAGGTGTGAATCTGGAATATGTCAAAGTCGGATATGCACACTCTGAAGAAGACTGGTTCCTATACCTGCCAGACGATAAGATCGCTCTAGTAGCTGATATTGTCATGAACGGAAGGGTCACTTCTAATAGAGATGGTCTAGTCATCGGACAGATCGAAGCACTTGATGCGATAAGAGCCAGAGAGTGGGATCATTTAGTCCCAGGACACGGTTTTATCACAGACAATACTGCTGCTGACGAAGCTATCTTGTATTTCAGTCTAGTCAAAGATAGAGTCCTGGATGGTATTGATGAAGAGATTCACCCAGACTACATCACAAAAGCGGTAACGCTTGAAGAGTTTAGAGATAAAGACCTCTACTATCTTCTTAGTCCAGGAAATGTGTTTAGAGCTTATGAAGAGCTAGAGATGTATGATGGGGACGACGATGAGGATGAAGACGAAGACGAAGACGCATAATCTAGAATAAAATGATTAAGATCCTTTTTATTTTAGCCTCTATCTTTGCCATCAGCAATGCTGATGACATCGATCTGGATGCGACTTCTGGCGAAGCTCAAAGATCACATAAACATGTGTTGATCTTTTTTCATAAGCCAAACTGCAGCTACTGTGAGACAATGTCCTTATTCACACTACAAGATGAGGAAGTCGAACAACTAATCAAAACAGACTTTATTTTTGTTGATATAGACATCAGTACACCTGGTGAAGTCACTTTTAAAGACTTTAGAGGTAGTAAACGAGAGTTTGCAATCTTTTTAGGATACGACTTTTATCCTACTACTGTATTTATTGATGAAGATTCTGAGATAGTCTATAAACAGCCAGGATATAAAGACGAAGATAAATTTTTGACCATCTTACGTTTTGTACAGAGCCATTCATATGAAGATATGGGTATAGAAGATTTTAAATAAAGCGAGCAATACTATATGTCATTACCTGAAACTGGAAAAATAATAGAACTTTTTTATTCAACTACTGATGGTCGAGTAAACACAACTGAGTTGGCTCTTGATGATAAGGGTGTTATAGAGGATAAATATTATAATAAAGATATACAAAGATCAGTTTTAATAGCTTCACTTGAAAGCTATAAACTAGCCGCCGACTCTGGTATAGATGCACCATATAGTGCATTAGGGGAAAATGTACTGATAGACTACAATCCCTATCATTTAAAACCTGGAGCTAGATTCGCGGTCGGCGATGTTGTATTAGAGATCAGTCAAAACTGTACACTTTGTAAAAGTCTGGCAAAAGTCGACGCAAGATTACCAAAATTACTCAAAGATGATAGAGGTGTATTTGCAAAAGTCATTAGCAGTGGAGTGATTCACAAAGGTGATAATATTTATCTTCTAGATTAGTGGTAGAGAGCTCATTGACTGATTCAAAGTGCATGCTTAGCTTAGCTAGATGAAGCTTGGAAGTCGATGACCTGGGCTAGCCCAATCCTTACTATACGAAACACATAAAGCTAAAAATATTAATAGATCGGCATTTTCTTAGGCGTCACCTATAGGTGTCAAGACCGTTTTGAGCGGTTCACATGTTCAACTCTTCGACTTTACCCGATGAGATGATAATAAAAAGGATAAAAATGAGTTCGATGATAAAAGGATTGGTCATAGCATTATTGCTTGTCACAGGTGTCACAGCAAGTGCAGATCATGATATTCAGATATATACAACTGATAACAGTGATGGTAAGATCACAGGTGAGAGTGTAGAAAAAGTCTTTACTGAGGCAGGTTTCGTAATCTCTGGAAACAATGACATGAACGCACCATTTAAATCAAAGTTTAAAGAAGTCAATCATAAGATGTACCGTCTTTTTACTTTCCATCAAAAAGAGCTGCTTTTAGAGTTAGTCAAAGTATCTCCACAAGCAGCACTGTTTGCACCTTTAAGTTCATCAATCTATATGAAAACGGGCTCAAATGATATCTCTATCTCAACTCTAACAGTTGATGGTATGGCAAAGATAACTGGTATTCCTGCTGATAATAAGCATATGATAGAGTATGGCATACTAATCAAAGAGACTATTGCAAAAGCTTTCCCAAAAGGTCATTTTGATGAAGTACCATTTAAACCTTTACCAGCTGAAAGTGAGTTAGTCAAATCATTCACTTATGAGATGGAAGTCGAATCTGAAGATGAGATCGAAGATGAACTTGATGGTCTTGAGACTGAGTTAGAAGGTTCAGTTGAGACTGTTGGCTTTGTTATCGCTGGTTTTAATAAACTTGGTGAAGACTTTGCAGAAGCAGGCTATGATAAATATGACTTTTTTGATGCATACTCTATTTGTAAACTACCGGTGATATTTGAAGTCGCAAAGAGACACCCAGAAGCTGGCGCATTAGCTCCATGTACCTTCTATCTATATAAAGAGAAAGGTTCTGACGAGGTCCAATTGGCATATCCATCAGTATATAACTGGTTCTCTTCTTTAGCGATAGAAGACGAAGCATCAGTCAAAGTACTAAAAGATGCTGAGAAGATCATGCTTGAAGTGATCAATGAGGTAACCGAGTAGAATAGACTTTGTGACTCACCATATTATGAAGAGACTTAAGCGTATTTGTCGCTAGTCTCTCGTTGTATGGAGAACAGATCTGAGCGTACTGAATCCATTTCTTCATCTCTCGATGACTAGATGGAGTCACCACTTTTTCAATTTCCTCCTATAGCAACTCAGACCATGAACGTTCTCTGGTAAACATCTCATTAAGACCTTCTACGCATACTTTTCATCTTAGTTACTAATGGTAGCTCTTAATAGCGATCAAACTCTCTAGACGTATCTATTGTCCATATAATAGAGGTTAGAGTTGATGGATAGAAATAAGTAGGTGTAAGGGTAATCCTCCCGAAAAGTAAGCCTTTCCAAAAGTAGAGAATTCTCATATACTATGAATAGGAGTTTTCTATGAAGAGATCACGATACAGCGACAGC